>DASPXY010001374.1:0-6679 GCA_035637055.1 Gemmataceae bacterium
TCAAGGATGTGTTGCGCAATACCAAGGACGGGGTGTCGGATGCAGTCATGGAAGCAGCCTGTGGATTGCACAACGTGCGAGACGAGAACCCAAAGCGGCGGCCGAAAACCTAACGAAAACCTTATTCCGGATAAAGTCTAATGACCCACGTGTCTGGGTGGGTAATCATCCCAACCAGCGTGCCCAAGATCTCATCGTAGGCGCGATACAACTTCTCCGCTCGATCACGGTCAAGATAGCCGCACTTGACCGCGAACTCGATCCAGACTTGGGTTTCCGCTGCTTCGCTTTCCGAATCGGAGAGTTTGCTGATGAAGGCCCCCTCATAGCGGCGTTTGCGCCAGCCCTCTGCAAGGTTCGCGCAAACCGACCGCGAGGAGCGACGAATCTGGTCCGTGAGGGAGTAGGTTTCTTCTTTCGGAAACCCTTTCGAGAGTTCAAACAAATCCATCGCTGTCGAGAAAGCCTTCTGATAAACGAGTAAGTCGCGATGGAATCGAATTTTCTCGCCCATCCCTCTCTCCTTTCACCTTGTCACCTTGTCACCTTGTCACTTGGTCATCTGGCGCGGCGGGCGCAAAGCCGCGCCGCATCGTGTTCTCTGTGATAGTCCGCGGAATCAGGAACTGCAACAAGTAATCCGGGCCGCCCGCTTGCGTGCCAATGCCCGACAGCTTGAAACCGCCGAACGGTTGCCGGCCGACCAGTGCCCCCGTCGTCTTGCGGTTGATGTACAGGTTGCCGACGCGGAACTCGCGCCGGACGCGCTTGATGTTCACCGGGCTGCGCGAATAGATCCCGCCAGTCAGGGCGTACGGCACCCCGTTGGCAATCGCCAGCGCCTCGTCCAGGTCGCGCGCCTTCATCACTGCCAGTACCGGACCGAAAATCTCCTCCTGGGCGATCACTGCGGTCGGCGGCACGTCGGCGAAGACGTGCGGCGCCACGTAGTAACCCTCGTCGGCGAGGTGGCCGAGTTTGCCCGCGTAGGCCAGCCGCGACTCCTGCTTGCCCTTCTCGATGTAGAGCATCACCCGCCGCTGCGCCTCGGCGTCGATGAGCGGCCCAACCACGCTGCCCGGATCCTCCGCCGGCGCCACGGTCAAGCTGTCCGTCGCGTCGATGAGGCGTTGCAGGAAGGTGTCATAAAGCGACTGCAGCACAATGACGCGCGAGCACGCCGAGCATTTCTGGCCCTGGTAGCCGAACGCACTGCCGGCGACCCCGTGTACCGCCTCGTCGAGGTCGGCGTCATCATCGACGATGATCGCATTCTTGCCGCCCATCTCCGCGAGGACGCGCTTGACGTGGTCCTGAGCCGGCGTCTGCTCGGCGGCCTCGCGATTGATCGTCAGGCCGACGCCGCGCGAGCCGGTGAACGCAATCACGGCGACGTCAGGGTGACTCACCAGCGTCGGCCCGATTTCCTCTCCGACACCGGGCAGATAGTTCGCCACCCCCGGCGGCAAGCCGATCTCCTGGAAGACCTCCATCAACTTCGCGCCGATGACGGAGGACTGCTCGGCCGGCTTCATGACGACGGTGTTGCCGGTGACGAGCGCTGCCGTGGTCATGCCGCAGAGGATCGCGAGCGGGAAGTTCCAGGGGGCGATGACAACGGCGACGCCGCGCGGCTCGTAGACGAAGGCGTTCTCCTCGCCGGGCAAGTTGACCCCGTGCGGCTCCGCCAGATGGAGCATTTGACGAGCGTAATACTCGCAAAAGTCGATGGCCTCGGCGACATCGGCGTCGGCCTCGCGGCGCTGCTTGCCGCACTCGTAGACCTGCCAGGCGGCCAGCTCGAAGCGGCGACGACGCATGACCGCGGCGGCCCGCACGAGGTAATCCGCCCGCTTTGCTGGTTCGGCGTCGCGCCACGTCGGGAAAGCGCCCCACGCCGCGGCAACGGCCTCCTGCGCGTCGCGCACGGTTGCCTTGCCGCAGCGGCCGACAATCTCCCGGCAGTGCGACGGGTTGACGGAATCGATCGTCGCGCTGGTCGTAACTGTCCGGTTGCCGATCACTGGCGGATAGGTCTTGCCGAACTGCCGTTTCACCTCCTCCAGGGCGGCGTCCATCGCCTGGCGCACGTCGGCGCGGCTGAAGTCGGAGTGGGGTTCATTGCGGAAAGCGGTGGATGGTGGATGGTGGATGGTGGATGGTGAAGAAGGGTGCAAGCCCACGGGCCGCGGCCCGTGGGCTTCTGCACCATCCACCACCCACCGCCCACCATCCACCTTCTTTGACGGATTCATGAGCAACTGCTCCTCGGGGACGTGCTCGGTGAAGCTGGCCCGCAAGAAGGATTCGTTCGCCGTGTTCTCCAAGAGCCGCCGCACCAGGTAGGCCATGCCTGGCAACAGTTCGCCGTAGGGCGTGTACACGCGGACGCGCCGCCCGAGCGAAACGAGGGCGTCCTTGACCGGGTCGGCCATGCCGTACAGCATCTGGATTTCGTAACTGTTCGTCGGCAGACCGAGCACCTCAGCGGCGGCGATGGCCTGGGCGAGGCTGCGGACGTTGTGACTGCCGAACGCCGGCCGCAGGAGGTGGTGATTTTTTAGCAAAAAGAGCGACAAACGCTCGTAATTGGCGTCGGTAGCCTCTTTCTGCGTGAAGACCGGGACGGGCCAACCTTGCTGGGCGGCAATGACCGTCTCGTAGTCCCAGTACGCGCCCTTGATGAGCCTCACCCAGACCGGCGTGCCGCGCCGCTGCGACCAGCGCGCCAGGTCTTCCAGGTCGGCAGCGCAATCGCACAGGTACGCCTGGATCGCGATGCCGACGTCCGGCCAGGTGCGGAACTCCTCTTCCTCCAGGATCTCGCGGAAGATCTGCAGCGTAAGATCCTTGTAGGCATACTGCTCCATGTCCACATTGACGAACGCTCGACGCTGCTGGGCGGCGCGGAAGATCGGCCGCAGGCGCTCGCGGACGGCCTCGCTGGTGCCGGCAGGGTCTACGGGATCGAACTGGCTGTAGAGCGAGGACAGCTTGAGCGAGACGTTGACGCGCGGCAGCGGCCCGAACTGGTCGCGGTCGATGCGCTCATTCGCCGGCCAGGCGTTGATCGTCGCGCTCAGTCCCTCGATCAGTTCGAGGTAGGCGTGCTGATAACGTCCGGCCTCCTTCTCGGTGATCGTCGCCTCGCCGAGAAGATCGACCGTGAAGGCGAGCGAGCGTTTGCGCATGCGGGCGACGGTGCTCAGCGCCTCGTCGAGGTTGGAGCCGGCGATGAAGCGACGGGCGAGGCGCTGGGCGTTGCTGCGGGCAAGGTGAGCAAGGAGGCGAGCCGCAAGGCCGTCGCGCGGCAGCCAGCGGACGCCGAAGCGAACCAGACCGGGCAGGGCGTCGCCGGCTTCCTCGAAGTATTCGCGGAGGTGGCGGCTGATCTGCTGCGGCGTCTGGAGCAGGGGCAGGGCGTCGATGAAGCGAAACAGCTGCAGCTTGACCGCCTCGTCGCCCATGCTCCATTCCATGAGGCGCTCGTCCCACCACGTAGGGCTAAAAAGCAGCGGCGCCGGGCGATCGAAGCGGGCGAAGATCTCCTGGCCGTAAGCGCGGGTGAGGCGTTCGATCTCTTGCAGCGTGGCCGGTGGATAGTGGTCTGTGGACAGCGACGAAGCGCCCTCGACTGCCTTGTCCCTGTCCGCTGGCGGCTGTACACTGTTCAAGGGCAGTTTCCTGTCTTCCCTATCCCCTGTTCACTGGCCCCGGACCACCATGCGAGGCCCGATCGGCAAATTCCAGGTATTGGGCACGCTGGGCAGCGGCGCGCACAGCAGCATCCTTCACATTCGCCGCAGCAACGACTCCCGGCAGTACGCTCTCAAGGTCGTGCCGCTGCAGAGCAAGGAGGACCAGAAGTTTCTCCAGCAGGCCCAGCACGAGTTTCGCGTTGCCCAGATGCTCGACCATGCCAATCTGATCAAGGTGTACGCCCTGGAAACGCCGCGCGACTGGCTGTTCCGCGTGCGCAAGGTCCATCTGCTGATAGAATACGTCAACGGCAAGACGCTGGACACCATCAAGGGCCTGTCGCTGCCGCGACTGGTGCAGGTCTTCGCGCAGATTGCCGCCGGACTCGTTCACATGCACCGCCGCGGCGTCTATCACGCCGACCTCAAGCCGAACAACATCATGCTGAGCCGCAGCGGCGAGGTCAAAATCCTCGACTACGGCCTGGCCACGATCAAGGGCGAGGCGAAGGGGCGCGTCCAGGGCACGCCGGAGTACATGGCTCCCGAGCAAGCGCGCGGCGGCACGGTCACCGAGCGCACCGACGTCTACAACTTCGGCGCGACCATGTACCGGCTGGTCACGTTCCGGCTGCCGCCGAGCGCGATCACCTCGACCGGCGGCATGGCGATGGACGCGAAGACGTTCCAGGGCCTGCTCAAGCCGGTCCGCGATCACACTCCCGAGGCCCCGCGCACGTTGTGCTCCCTGATCGAGCGCTGTCTTTCTTTCCATTCGCAAAAAAGACCGGAGCGCGTCAGCGAAGTACAAGGTGTGCTCGATCAACTGGCCGAAGAGTTGGTCCAGGAGCCAGAGGACCGCCTGGACACGATGGAGTGGTAGAAATCGGTGGATGGTGGGTGGTGGATGGTGGATGGGGAAGAAGGAAGAATCCTCTCTTCCCCATCCACCATCCACCACCCACCATCCACCACGGAGGTGCCCAATGGCTGAATACACCGACCGTGAACACTACATCCCGCTGCGCGTGAGCGACCTGGTGGATCTGCTTTGTGGCGACAAGGGCCTGTCCCGGCAGGACGCGGCGATGTTCCGCCAGTTCTGCACCCTGGTGACAGCCACCTATCACTTCGAGTACCACCAGAAACTCGCACAGCTGAAGGACGAATATGCCCCCTTCGACCCCGACTCGGTGACCACGGTCGTCAAGCCGCTGTTACCCGAAGAGAAGCAGCAACGGCTTGAAGGGCTGTTCGAGCGCTTCACCTGGCTGATGGAGCGGGCGAACTACAAGCGCCTCGACCGCGCCGCCCTCGAAGCGGCCATGCAGGAGGTCAGCCTCTGGGGCATCAACATGGATGTGGCCTTCGACGCCTTCGAGCGCATGGAGTTGTTCGTCCGCGGCGATCATGTGGGTCGCCGCTACTTCAAGCGTTGGTGGCAGTTCTGGAAACAGCCGGAGGAAGTGCGTGTGCCGACCTACCAGCGGCTGGCGCTGATCCTGAAACTGCGGCCACACAAGCGCCTGCCCCGGGACATCGACACCCAGGACGTCTACCTGAAGTTGTTCAAGGACATCCCCAAGGCGGACATCGAGATGCTGCTGCCCGGCGGGCGGCTGCAGATGCCTGGCCTGGTGAAGCTGAAGATGAGCGGCTCGTTCCTCAGCGGTCTGGGGTATGTGCTCTTCAAGTTCTTCGACGACATCCTTCGCCTCATTACCCAGGGGTTGCACGCTGTGACGACGGGGGTGGGGCTGATGTGGGCGCCGGTGGCGGCGCTGCTGGGCTACGGCTACAAGCAGTGGTACGGCTACCAGTTCGCCAAGAAGAGCTACACGCTCCAGCTGACGCAGAGCCTGTATTACCAGACCCTCGACAGCAACGCCGGCGTGCTCAATCACCTGCTCGACGAGGCCGAGGAGCAGGAATGCCGCGAGGCGATCCTGGCGTACTACTACCTGCTGTTCAAGGCCCCGCCGAACGGTTGGCGGGCCAGCGAACTCGACGATTACGTCGAGATGGATCTGGAGCGCCTGGCGAAGCTCAAGGTGGATTTCGAGATCGAGGACGCCATCGCCAAGTTGGAGAAACTACGGATCGTCGAGAAGGTGGGCGACCACTACCGCGCACAGCCGCTGGCCAAGGCCCTCGAACAGCTCGACTGGACCTGGGACAACTATTTCAAGTACAACAACCCCGAACCCGAGGCATCGCCGCTGTAGCCTGGGGTGCCGCTCGGCTCGGGGCACTTCGGTCGCCTCGTCCTCACGACCGAGACGACCCTTGTTGATGAAACCCCGAAGGGCTTACCCCAGTTCGAGCCACAAGTGTTGAAGTGATATCCAGTCCGTCGCGCGCGGAAGGCGGTCGAGGACGTCTTGCCGCTCCAGTTGCGCCGCCCGCACGGATACGGCGGCGCGGAGCGTCTCCACCATCTGCCGCATCTGCTCCTGTTGTTGCAGCAGTGTGCTCTCCAACTCGCCGACACGCCGGGCGAGGCGGTCCAGGCTCGCCTGCAACTCCGCCGGGAGTTCCAGCAGAACTCCCTGATGCCAGAAGCGCACCCAACGATCGAGGATGCCGGCCTGCAAGTCCAGTTCCGCGATCAGACACCGGCCGGCGGCGTCCGGCTCCATGCGCGTGTAGACCTCGCCCCCGTGACGGTACACTTGCAGATCCTGTTCCTCGGGATCGAAGATGAGATAGTAGGGGACTTTCAGCTCGCGCTCATACTTGTGAAAGTTATCGACGTAGTCCTTGCGCTTGTTGGAAGCCGAGACGTACTCCATCACGAGGAACAGCGGGACCGGCTCGTGTTCGATGACGTAACTGGTCCGCGCCTGCTCTGGCGCGTCCGTCAGAATGGCGGAATTGTCCGGGACGACCTGGCGCAGATTCCCGCGGAAGAAGTACTGCACCAGGAGTTCGTTGAAGTATTGCAGGTCGGGCCGCCGGGTCCGATACACGGCGAAACTCTC
>DASPXY010001375.1:0-4780 GCA_035637055.1 Gemmataceae bacterium
AGGTGGAACCAGTCCTCGCCGTCGCGGCGCATGGCGAACAGCACCTTCTTGCCGTCGAAGGAGGGCGACGGCTTGAAGACGGCTCCGCTCTTGAGGTGGGTCAACCGCGTCAGCTTGCCGTCGGGGCGGGCCGGGACGAGCGAATAGAGGTTGCGGCCGGGGCGCACCGGGCCCATCGTGCGCTCGGGGCGGTTGTAGGTGGCGCTGCGGGCGTAGATGTAGCTGTCGCGCCAGTGGTAGCTGCCCTGGTAGACGCCGGTGCCGCCGTCGGTCTTCTCGTCGAAGCTGGGGGCGGCGACAAAGACGATACCGGGGATATCGCTTGTCGGTTGTTGCTTGTCCGGCGCTGGCGCGGACTTGTCGCCGCCCGGGGAGGGAGCGACGGCAAGGAAGACAGGTAGGAGCAGGAGGCCGGCGAGCAGCGGCAGACGCGAGCGGCGCATCGGAAGTACCCTCCACAACGGCAGACGGCAGGTTGGGTAGAAGGGCATTCTACCCCGCCAGTTCGTTGCTGGTCACGGAGTTTTCCTTGGGAGTGGACGCGCCAAGCATCTTTTCCTGGAAGAAGCTGACGGTGGCGCGGCTACACTACGGATTGCCGCCACTGGAACGCGAAGTTGATCTTGGCCTCGTCAAACCGCTGCTCCAACGCCTCCAGACCGTGCTCATGCCGGAACCGGGTTTCGGCCGCCGTGATCGGCAGCAGCCAGAGGAACCGGACATGCCCCTCCTCAGCCATCTCGCACCCCTCCAGGTCGGGGCCAAATGGATACGGCAGCGACACCAAAAAGTGGTCACAAGACCCACCCAGCCACCCGTATCCCAGCGGGAAGGTGTGTCCGACCCCCAACCCCTCGGTGCGGTGGTAGTAGGCCACCATCGCCAGCAACTCAACACATTCCATCTCTGGCTGAGAGGTCGTAACGAGGAACTCCAGCCCGCAGTTGCTATTGCTGGCGGCCTCCCAGGAGCCGAGGGAGAGGTAGGTCGTCAACTGCGTCCGTGGGCCGGGCGCGACACGGACGACCCGAAAGTTGGGAGGGATGCGGCCTTCGGGGCCTTCCGCGCACTTGTACTCATGCCGTCGGTGTCCCTTGAAGAACCGCCGGATGTGTGCTCGCAGTGCCGGGTACACGACCTCGTCTTTCATAGACTCCTCCTGTGACCGAACTGCTGACCAGCGAACTCGCGCCGGTTAGCCTATGCAAGCGCCGGTCAACGGATCTCACATCCCGCTGATTTCCTGCACTCCGTTGTGGCACGGTCTCCTGACCGTGCCACGGGCTTGACCGCAGGTCTCCTCTGGGTTCCTGGCATTCAGGGAGACCTGCGGTCAGAAGAGTGGCCCGGGCAGGAGACCGTGCCACAACGATCTGTGCCCCCAACGCCCGTCACTCTGTTGCCTCTCCGAGATGACGCACCGTCTCCGGCGCGAGTCGCAGCACACTCCCCCCAACAAGGTCCAACTCCAGCCCGGCAAAGGCGACCTCACGCAGACGCCCACGATGCGTTTCGCCCGCACACTCCGCCACCACCTGCTTGCCGAGCAGTCCCAGACGCCATTTCCAGCACGCTTCGAGCGTGCCGACATCGCCCTGACTCAGGGCCGCATACCCCTCGTCCAACTCGGTGATGAGTTGCCGCGCAATCGCGTAACGGTCGAGTTGGCGGTCGCTGAAAAGCGCCAGCGAAGCGGCCTCGGGCAGCCCCGCCGCGGTGAACGCCGCCGTATCCTGCAACACATTCAGGCCGATGCCGACCACCGTGCCTTGGCTCTGCTCGATCAGGATGCCGCACACCTTGCGTCCTTGGATCAGCACGTCGTTGGGCCACTTGATCTTCGCCTGCACCCCGGTCGCGCGCAGGATCGTTTCGCACACCGAGACGGCAGCCCAGGCGGTGAGGAGGGCGGGTCGGCGCAGGGCAGGCGGCGGGAATAGCAGCAGCGACATGAGCACGCCAGCGCTGCCTGGACAGACCCAGCTGCGGCCGTGCTGTCCACGGCCGGCGGTTTGCTCGTCGGCGAGGACGACGATGCCCGCGTTGTCCGGATTCTTGAGGAGGGCTGCGGCAAATTTCTTGGCGAGGGAGGCGGCGAAGGTGTTGGTACTGTCGAGGGTGTCGAAGACGAGGACACGGCGGCCGAGATGCGTCGTGGTCAGCTGCCATTCTTCGCGGGGGTTCATGCGGCCTCGTAGTCGAGAGCGATGTCTAGGGCCGGCGCCGAGTGCGTCAGGGCGCCGACGCTAATGCGGTCCACCCCGGTTTCGGCGATGGCGCGCACGGTCGAGAGAGTCACGCCGCCGGACGCTTCGAGCAGGACGCGCGGGGTGACGCCATTGCGGCGGCGGACTGCCTCGAGCATCTGCTCCGTGGTCATGTTGTCCAGCAGGATCATGTCCGGCCCCGCCTTGAGCGCCTCATCGAACTGGTCGAGCGTGTCCACCTCGATTTCGACTGGCACCTTGCCGCGCGTGTGCTGCCGTGCCTGGGACACCGCCTTTTCGATGCTGAGCCGGTCGTGGCTGCAAGCGAGATGATTGTCCTTGATAAGGACCATGTCGTACAGGCCCGTGCGGTGATTGTAACCGCCGCCGCAGCGGACGGCGTACTTCTCCAGCAGGCGCCAACCGGGGGTCGTCTTGCGGGTATCGAGGATCTGACACGGCAGCCCGGCGACGGCGTCCACGTAGCGCCGCGTCATGGTCGCCACGCCGCTGAGTCGTTGCAGGAAGTTCAGGGCGGTGCGTTCCGCCACGAGCATGACCTGGACCGGGCCGGAGATGATGGCGAGGCGCGCTCCGGCCGCGAACCGTGCTCCGTCTTCGGACAGCGGCAGCCACTTCAACCGCGGATCGACTGCCCCACAGACGAGGGCGGCCACGGGAAGGCCCGCCACCACGCCCGGCACACGGGCGACGACAACGGCCTTGCCTTCGGAGCCTGGCGGGATGACGGACAGGCTCGTCACGTCGCCGCGCCACGGAGTTTCGCCGCCGAGGTCTTCCCGGAGCGCCAGGTCGATCAGGTGACAACACGCGGCCGTCTCGGAGGACGTGAAGGGGGTCACTGAAAATACTCCACGGCGTTCTTGAACAGGCGCAGCCCGTCACCCTCCGGCGCGAGGCCCAGCCGCGTCCAGCGCGGATGCTGCGTCGGCAGGACGTGCCGCTCCGGGTGCGGCATCAGGCCCAAGACGCGACCGCTCACGTCGCACAGGCCCGCGATGTCGTCCTGCGAGCCGTTCGGGTTGACCGGATACGCCCCCGGCTTGCCGTCCGCATCGACGTAGCGCAGGACGACTTGCCCGGCTTGCTGCAGTCCCTTGAGAATCCATTGCTCCCGGCAGATGAAATTGCCCTCGCCATGAGCGACGGGTAGGTGCAACCGCTGATAACCCTTGAGGAAGGGGCACTTCCCGGGCGTCGCTTGCAGGTGAATCCAGCGATCCTCGAACTTTCCGGAGCGGTTATGGGCGAGAGTCGCGACAGGGCCGTCCTCGTCGGGTGGCATGAGCAGCCCGGCCTTGAGGATCACCTGGAAACCGTTGCAGATACCGAGGATCAACTTCTCGGTATCGCGGAACTTGCGCAGGGCGTCCGCGAGGTAGTGGGCGAGCTGGTTCGCAAGGATCTTGCCGGCGGCGACGTCATCGCCGTAGGTGAAGCCGCCCGGAATAGCGAGGATCTGAAAGGACTGCAGTAACTTGGGCTGTTCGCGCAGGCGGTTGACGTGGACACGCTCGGCGGCGGCCCCGGCCTGCTCGAAGGCGAACTGCGTCTCGGCGTCGCAATTCGCGCCGGGAGCGCGGAGGATCAGGACGCGCGGCCTGGCCATGCTCATTTCCTTTGAAAGACACCCGGTTTCCGCTTGACGGCTCCCTTCCCGGGACAGTATCCTTTTTACCAGCCCGACACCCCCGTCGCTAGTGTGACCGCCGGAATCGGTCTGAGGGATGCCCTCAAACACAGCCTTCAGGGGTGACAGGGCGCCATTCCCTTTTTTTTCTGAAAAGTCCCTTGACACCCTCCGACCACCGGCCTATATTTACCCTTGTCCTGATTGCGGGACATTTGAACCATCCACTCGCAAGAGTGCGATGGGCATTCTGTCGATCTTTGACAATTCGGAAGCACCAAAAAAGCCGATGCGGGGGTGCGTGAACGCCTTCAAGGCAACACTCATCCTCGCTACCGTGACCGCAAGTCACGGTGTTCGAGTTCTTTGAGTCGTGTAATTGAAGGCGACCTCAAACTTTTCGAGCGATCGGTGCCTGGCGGTCAGCTCCGCAGTCCTTGCGATTGCGTGGTCTCACCGGGCAACGATCAAGTTGGTTTCTCACCGTCGCGTTCTCTGGCTGTTGATGAACGCTGCGTGTTGAAAGCTAATACTTTTTGAAGGGTTTGATCCTGGCTCAGAACGAACGTTGGCGGCGTGGATTAGGCATGCAAGTCGAACGAATCCCGGTGGGGGTAACTCTGCCGGGGGAAGTGGCGAAAGGGGCAGTAAGGCGTGGCTAACCTACCTCGGGGACGGGCATAGCCTCCCTAACGGGAGGGTAATTCCTGGCGATCTGTCGGAGGGGCATCTCCCTGACAGGAAACGAGTTTCGCCTCGAGAGGGGGTCACGTGCTATTAGCTAAGTAGGTTACAAAAAGTTCTTTGACAACTAGGTCCACTTGGCTAACCAGAAGTTGCCGGACAGTACGCCCGCCTTCCGGAGTCGTTCGCGGCGGCTCATGTTCAAGATGAACTGACAGACGTCGTCGGCCGACTGGTC
>DASPXY010001376.1:0-7669 GCA_035637055.1 Gemmataceae bacterium
GTGGGTCGGCAATGTTGCCACGAACGTAAAGCCTTCTGCCGCAAGGATCGCCGAAGAGCGCCGAAATGTCGGCGCTGAGCGGCAAGTCCGATTGCCCGTTGAGGTTGCGGCGTTGTCGGCAACATTGCCGACCCACCACCACTTTTCCGGCGGAGAATTATACGTCTGTCCAGATCGGGAGAGAAAGCGCTCTTCCGCCTTGAGTCCTCGCCTGCTCTCTCATCTATGTTACGTTGGGATCGTGCCCCGAGACAAACGACAACATCCTGTTCTTCATTATACTGTGACACGCCAACCCCCCGGAGGTTCCCGGTCAGTGGCGTCATGTGTTGATGACAGAAGGGTTTCCGTCCTGAGACGCATCCTGCTGTCGGGGCGGACTCTCAGGTAATATCCATTCTAGGCGCAACGAAGTCCGCCGACCAGAGGCACCACCGCACGCCCCGACACCTGGAAAGGTGCTACAATAGAGGGGCGGCAGCCAAGATCCGGCCACTACCCTCTTGCCTCGCATTTCGGCGCTCGTTATGATTTGCTGTCGTGTTCTGCTGGCGAAGGGTCGATGTTCGGCTCTTCTGTTCGTGCTTGCTTGCCGGCCCGACCGCCTCGAAACGTCGTGGAGGACGTCATGTCTCCGCATAGTCCCCGGTTGACGCTGACCCTCCCGAGCGACCTGCGCATGCTCTCGGTGGCGCGGGCCTTCGTCGAGGCGGTCGGGCAGGCGAGCGGGCTGGATCGGACGACCATTCATGCGGTGGTGCTGGCAACCAGCGAGGCCGTCAGCAACATCATTCGCCACGCTCACCACAACCGACCTGAAACGCAGTTCCAGATCCAGTGTACTCTCCTGGCCGACGCTTTCGAGATTTCCTTCCACGATGAGGGCGAGCCGTTTGACATCAGCGCCGTACCGCACCTCGATCCCGCAGAACTGCGCGTTGGCGGGCGGGGCGTTTTTCTGATGCGCGCTCTGATGGATGAGTTGACCTGCCACCGGCGCGGCGAACGCGGCAACATCCTCCGCATGGTGAAACGCCGCCAGTCCGCGAGTGCGGTGCGCGGCTGCGGCTGAACGCCCCGGAATTGCCTAAACCCTGCCCGGCGGGGCGACGATAACTGATGGTAGAAGGCGGGACGTGAGCGGCTGAACAGTAGGCCGGCACGAAGCCCCCTTCACCCTGGAACCCATCGAGGTATCGGTCGCACGATCATTTCTGAGCGACCCGTGGGTTGATTCGACCGTCCCCAATCGATTAAGATGAACCTGCCGCGTGACAAGGAGAGCAAATCTGTCCACGCGACACGGGAGAGACCCATGCAAATGCACGATCCAATCTGCCTGGAAGGTCCGGTCACCAAAGACCGTCCGTGGTGGCGCACGGCGGCACAAGCGGCCCGGGCGGCCGTGACCTCACAACCCGACCCTTGCCCGGTTGAGGAACCGCTGTTCCGCGCCGGTCTGGTGGAGGAGATCCGCCGGGAGATTGCGGCGGGCAGTTACGAGACGCCGGAAAAGTGGGAGGCGGCACTGGACCGACTCCTGGATCGTCTGGAGCGGGAGTAAACGAACGGTGGATGGTGGATGGTGGGTGGTGGTTTGGAGAGGGGGTGTGCGTGCAATGCAATGCAATCCAACCTCACCCTTCCTCCCCACCGCTCACCACTCACCACTCACCAGCCCATGTGAGGGACTGAGCCGTGCAATTACCTGCCGTCGAAGTATCGCAGAGCCCCGAAGATAAGTTCCGCGAGTATCTCGCCAGCCGGGCGCGCCCCCAGCGCTACACCGACCAGCAGCGCGACATGGTGCGCTACATCTTCAGCAAGCACAATCACTTCGAGGCAGATGAGCTGTTCGAGGATCTGCGTCGGGAGGGCTTCGAGGTCAGCCGCGCGACGGTTTACCGGACGCTGAAGAAACTGGTCGATGCCGGGCTGTTGCGCGGCATCGAGGTCGGGCCACGGACGAAGTACGAGCACGACTACGGCTATCCGCAGCACGAACACATGTATTGCCAGCATTGCCACAAGATGATTGAGTTCCAGAGTCCCGTGATCGAGGGACTGCTGCGCGAGATTTGCCGTGAGCACAACTTCCAGGCGAGCGGCCACACGTTCGTCATTCGCGGGCTGTGCGCCGAGTGCAACCGCGCCCGCGTCACGAAGCGCCGCCTCGATCTGGTCTGACAAAGCCCACGGGTTGCAACCCGTGGGCTTGAGGGTGGGACCGCGCACGAAAAACGCCCGGCGAGGGGGGAATTCGCCGGGCGCGGAACGTCCCGGCGGGCCAAAGGCTTCGCCTCCGCCCGCCGACCTGCGGACGTTTACGCGAACAATTCGCGGACGTGCTGACCACCATCCACAATGCGAATCGGCCGGCCCAGCGACGTGATGTTCTCACGCCGCGGGTTGATCCCCAGTGAATGGCAGAACGTGCAGAATAGATCGGCCACGGTCACCGGCCGCTGCGTCACGTCGCTGCCGCTGGCGCTGGTCGCGCCGATGACGCGCCCGCCGCGGACGCCGCCGCCCGCCAGGGCCAGGCTGAACGCCCGCGGGAAGTGATCGCGGCCGGTGTTCGCGTTGATGCGCGGCGTGCGGCCGAACTCGCCCATCCAGATCACGAGCGTTCTTTCCAGCAAACCGCGATCCTTTAAGTCTGCGACCAGTGCCCCGAAGCCGCGATCGACCGGCTCGCTGAGGGTCCGGGTGCGCTCGAAGTTGTCCTGATGGGTGTCCCAGCCGTTCGACGACACCTCGACGAAGGTCACGCCCGCCTCGACCAGACGTCGAGCGAGCAGACAGCCCTGGCCGAAGGCGGTGCGGCCGTAACGGTCGCGCGTGGCGCCCTGCTCTTGCGAGATGTCGAAGGCACGCAAGCGCGGGCTGCGCACCATCTGCGCGGCGCTGGTGTAGAGGGCCTGATGCTCCTGCACGCGCGCCTGACCGCCCGCGTCGGCGAAGTCCTGCGACAGATCGCGCATCAGGTCGAGACGGCGGCCGAAGCGATCGTTGCCGACGCCGCCCGGCAACTCGGAGTTGGCCGGCATCTGGTTCGGGTTGGCGACAACGAAGGGCGAGTAGGCCATGCCGAGGAAGCCGGAGCCGATCAGGTTGAAGCGACCGCCGATGCTGACGAAGTGCGGCAGGTCGAAGCCGCGCGGGCCGATCTCGCGTGCGGCGATCGCGCCGATCGACGGGTAGCGCACGCCGCCGAGCGGAACGTAGCCCGTATGCATCTGGTAGCTGGCCCGCTGATGCTCGCCCTCACGGTTGGTCATCGACCGGATCAGGGCGACGTCGCCCAGCACGCGCGCCAGGTTGGTCCACGGCTCGGCAAGCTGGACGCCGGGCACCGCGGTCTGGACGGCGCGGGTCGGACCGCCGTTGGTGGTGCCGGGCTTGGGATCGAGCGTCTCGAACTGGCTGGGGCCGCCGTTCATGTACAGCAGGATGCAGGCCCGGTTCTGGCGGCGAAGTTCGTCCGCGTGAAGGGTGACCGCGTCTTTCCAGCCGAGCACGCCCGCGCCCGCCGCCCCGAGGGCGACGGTGCGCAGGAAACTGCGGCGGTCCACGACGCCGTCACGGTTCGTCGTCACCTGCATCAAGGATTGAGTCGCCATTATGATTCCCCCGTCTGCGTTTCGCTGCGGTTGGGAGAACCCCTCCCCCCAACCCCCTCCCCTGCAAGGAGAGGGGGAGAAGAAACGATGTCGTCTGTCTTGCTCCCCCTCTCCTTGTAGGGGAGGGGGTTGGGGGGAGGGGTTCTTACTCCCCGGCGAAACGAGCAGTGTTAGCGTTTCGTCTGGAATTCCGCCGAGTTGAGTAGCGCCCACAGAATATCTTCAAACGCCTCGGCACGATTGCCGACCGTCCGAATGTGTTCACGACAACGGGTCAACTCACGCTCCGTCGGCCGGCGTGCCAGCGCCCGCAGGTACACCGCTTTCACCGCCTCGTCATTGTCCGAATGCGTGGCCAGGATGCGGGCCAGCAGGTTCGTCCCGGTCGCCTTGATCTTCTGATTGATGGCCTTGTTGTTCATCATCATCAGCGCCTGGGCGACGCTGCCCTCGACCTCTTCGGGACGGGTCGATGGGTCGAAGTTGAACTCCTGCTTGAACTGGCCCTCGAAGCCCCCGAACCCGCCGGGACCGAACCCCTTCTTGCCGCCGAAACCACCCGGGCCGGCGTTCAGCGACCCCAGCGCCCCGGTCAGCGACTGCCAGAGAGCATCCGCCCGCAATCGCGTCGGATACACCGAGGCGAACATCAAATGCTGATCGAGCGACTCGCCTGGACGAATCTGGCGCTGATAGGCCTCGCTGTTGAGGATCGCCCGCAAGAGCGCCTTGGTGTCGTAGTCCGAACCGCGGAACGACCCCGCCAGCCGCGTCATCACCGTCGGGAAGACGGCCTCCTTCTGCGGTCCCATATCATCCACGGGCTGATAGAACGACTGCCCCATGAACTCGCCCCACATGCGATTGACGTAGGCGGCGGCGAACCAGGGGTTGTCCTTCGAGACGATCGAATCGACCAGCGACGTGCGCCGCGGCGTATCGGCCAGCCCGCGACTGGGCGCCTTGCCGTCGAGGAAACGCGGCTGCACGGCAGACTTGCGTTTCGGGTCGTCCTTGCTCGGCATTTGATATTCGCCGAAGGGCACCGAGGTCAACTGGAAGCCGACGAGTCGTTTCTCCTCGAAGATCGGCCGATCGCGCAGCCGCGCGAAGTACGCGGTGAACTCGTGGAACTGCTGCCGCTTCCACACGTCGCTCGGGTGATCGTGGCACTGGGCGCACTGAATCTGAATGCCCAGGAAGACGCGCGAGGTTTCGGCGGCCCGTTCGGTCGAGGCGTCGGCACCGCGGCGCGAGCCAAGGAAAAAGGCCGGCCCGTTCGGCTCCTTGCCGTCAAAGCGCATCGGCCCGTTGGCCAGGAGCAGGGTGCGCGTGATCTCCGACCATTTCTTGTTCGCCCGAATCTGCTCGGCCATCCAGCGCTCGAACTGCGGGGCGCTGATGCGAGCGAAATTATCGGTGACGCGCGACGCGATCACCTCGCGCCAGTAGCGCGCCCAGTGACGGATGAAGGGCTCGCTCTCCAGGAGGCGATCGATCATCTTGGCGCGCTTGTCGGCGTTGCGATCTTTCAGGAATTCGTCGATGTCGGCGGGCATCGGGAGTTGGCCGGTCAGATCGAGCCAGACGCGCCGCATGAACTGCTCGTCGGTGGTGAGCGGCGCCGGCGTGATCTTGCTCCGCGTCAATTCTTGCGAGATCAGGCGATCAATCTCACCTGCTTGCAATGGCGTGGTGGGCGCTTGCTTCCACATCTCGGCGGTGATGATCCCCGACGGCAGGCCCTCCCCGGCTTTCTTCGCGTGGGCCGGGTTGGGCGGGTCAGCGGTCAGGCGAGCGGCGGTCGGTGCGAGTACCCCAAGGGCACCCACCAGGCCGAAGGCCAGCACCGGCCGCCAACGGGCGCGGGTTGCTGCAGCGAAGCACGCGTACACGGGAACCCTCCAGATCTCGGGCGGAGTTTCGATCCTGGGTTGTGTGCGAGATCAAGCGCACCGAATAGCACCTACGATGAAGACGATTTTACCCATGCAACCCCTGCAAAAGCGAGAGGTAACGAAGATGAAAAATCTATGAGAGGGGGATTAAGACGACTACGAGAAGGCAGATAAGGAGGTTCGCCTCCCGCGCGACCAGCCTCAGAAGAGGTTTCACAACTAGCCCGAAGCGTGAGCGAGGGACAATCACCTCTCTGGAATGGTGAGTGTCCCTCGCTCACGCTTCGGGTTGGTAACAGCCGTCTTGGACACGGCGTCTTAGCGGCGGCGATAGAGTTCCTGGACCGCCGGCTTGTTGATGGTCACCAGCGCCCTCACTCCGGCGAGGAGGTTGAAGGCGATGCAGGCGAGGCACGCCGCCAGGAGGACGTACACCATCGGCCGCACCCGCACATTTGTTGAGTCAAGGAGGGCGATCCCGAGTGCGACGGCGAAGATCAGAAAGACGGCCGTTTCGATGAGGGCGAGGACACCGCCGGCCCGGACGAGGACGAGGCCGCGGTAGACGCGGAGCCTGACGCCGGCGAGGCAGATGAACACCGAGGGCGCGATGACGAGGAGCACGCCGATCAGGACGCGTACCACGGCGCTGCCCAGCGGTGCGCTCTCGATGACGAGGTCGAGCAGCAGGAGCAGGGCAATCCCCATATTCGCGCTGCCCGCAACCAGGAGCCAGGCCACCGCACTGCCCGTCTGGACCTGGGCGCGGAGGTGCGTGAGATCATCCCCCGTGTCGGCAAAGTCGATCGGTTCCGCGGGCAGGACGTCCGCCTGGACCTCGGGTGGGTTGAAATCGAAGGGGTCAGCGGCCGAGGGCGGTTGGGGTGGCGCCAGCGGTTGCACCGCGTCCGGCGGGATCAGCGGTCGGACCGGCGGCACCACCACCGAGAAGACGCCATTGCAGCCGGGACAACGAGCCTGTCTGCCGGCGGCGTTCTCGGGCAGGCCGAGTTTGCGACCGCACGAGGGGCAGATGATTTCGAGCATGATCGTCCCCCGGACGGCGCAGCCGCTCACTGACGCCGCACGGCTGCGCGGCTCACCGCTCGTAGTTCCCCAGCGCGATCAGCCCGCGGATGCCCGCCCCAAGGCCGAAGACCATCGCGAGGAGGACGGTGAGGAAGTGCAGCGCGGGAATCATGGCGAGGCCAATCATGCCTTCTCCGATCGCTCGCAGGACACCCTGAATGTTCCGGATGTTGAGGACAAAGTAGATCAACAACTCGGCAGAGGTGATGAAGGTCATGATACAGCCGGTGATGACCAGGCCCTTGCTTCTCAACGAGCCGAGCATGCTCGACGCGATCATGATAAAAATGGTGGGCACCATGAAGAGGATCGCGATCACCACAAGTGCCAGGATGATCGCTCCCATGAGGAGCGTTCCCGCCTCGCGGCCGGCTCCCCCCACTTGCCTGCCGGCCTCCGAGACGATCATCCCCCCCATGAACATCATGACCGCGAAGACCACGAAGGCGATCAGGTTCAGGATAAACGCCATCAGCAGGGAGCCCGCCGCGCGACGGGCGGACCGGCGCCGGCGGCGGTAGTCCTCGGAATCTTGGCCGCGGGCGTCGTACGCGTCATCGTCTCGACGCGGCCGCCGCGCGACGGGCAGATCCTCTTCTTCGGCCGCCGGAGGGCGTCGCCGAGGCGGTGGAACGCTGCCGGCGGCAACGGCTTCCTCTTCCTCAAGGGGCGGCGGCTTGGGAGCGGGGGGACGGGGCTTCGGGGCGGCCTTGGGCGGGGGCGCCTCGGCCATCGCTTCCGCGACGTCGTCCGCCGCCGGCGCCTGCACGCGGAAGACGTTCTTGCAGGCGGGGCAGCGGATTTGTTTGCCCTGCAAATTATCGCCCAACTTCAGACGGCGGTCGCAGGAGGGGCAGGTGATTTCCAGCATGGGTATCTCCGAGAAAAGCGCAGCCGACGGATCGCTCGTGATCGGGGAACTAGCTCTTACGAACTTTGTACAGGTGAGTGGCCAGACCGTGGAGGGACTCCGCCGCCTCGCTGACGGTTTCCGTCAAAGTGGGATGGGGATGGATCGTCAGCGCCACATCCTTCGCCGTCGCGCTCATCTCGATCGCC
>DASPXY010001377.1:0-2407 GCA_035637055.1 Gemmataceae bacterium
AAGTCGGCTGGCCAGGGCGCGTGCGCGACATTTCCCTTGGCGGCGTCGGGCTGCTGCTGCGACACCGCTTCCGGCCGGGGACGATTCTCGAGGTCGAATTGCGGTCGAACACGGGGGCCCTCTTGCGCGCTGTCTCCGTCCGCGTCGTCCATGCCACTGCGGTCTTGATGGACGGCAACCCGTGCTGGCACCTCGGCTGTGCCTTCCCGCAGCCGCTCAGCGACGAGGAGTTCCGCGAACTGTCGAGCTGACGATCCCGGAGCAAGTCCCTCAATCTTCCCGAATCCCTTTCGCGTCTTCTTTGTGCGCCGGTATACTCAGGAGAGCGATTTGGGACGGAGATTGTCCGGCAAGAGCCAGGAGACTGCCATGCGAAGCACGGCCTGCGGGAGACTTGGGGGATGGATCGTTGTGGGGTTGGCGGTGGTCCTGCCGACCCTGTTCTTGTCGCCGCGTGGCTGGAGCGATGACCCGCCGAAGAGTGGCCATGCTGTCTTCCTGCTCGAAACCTCCGCCGGGCAGACCCCCGACCGCTACCGCGCCAACGTGCAGCGGTTGAAGGAACTTCTGGAGAACGACGCCGCCATCAAGCATTTCAACGTCCTCACCTACGACATCGCCGGCCGCTGGTGGCAGCCGAAGGGTTGGCTGGACAATACCGCGGCGGAGCGAACGCGGACGGTCAAGGTGCTCGCCGACGTTCTTCTGGAGGGCGCCAGCGATTTTGGTGCAGCCCTCGACCAACTTGCCCGACCGCCATTCCCGATCGCCAAGGGCATCTCCGTACGCGCCGTACTCCTTTCCGACCAGCGCATCACCTGGGGCGAGGCGGACGTGCGCTTCCTCTGCGACCGCTTCCAGCAGCGTTGCGGTTATCCAGTGCGCTTCGTGAATGAGGCTGACAAGGGCTCTGAGTTGTTCAAGATCCTGCCGGAACTTCGCGGAGAGAAAAAGGCGCCGGAAGGGATCGCCAGGGCATCCTTTCAGCGCTTCCTCGACCGGGTCGATCCGCAGGTCAAGCTACTGGCTGGCAAGCATGGCGAGCACGTCAAACTGCTCCTGAAGATGTTTGCCGAGGACGAGTACGAAACGCCGCTGCCGACCGCAGATGACAAGCTGCGTCTCCAGGCGGACGCGGATAAGCCTTATCTCCAGGCCCTGCGCGCCGACCGCCTGAAGATCAGTACCTATCTCGCCGAGGCGAAGCGGCGGGCCGACGCGGGCGACAGTGCCGGCGCCGCTCGTGCCCTGGCGAGCGTCGCCGACCTCCAGCCCGGCAACGCCGATGCGCTGCGGTCGGTGGGCTATCGGCTGCTCGACCTCAAGCAGGCCGCTGCGGCGGTGCGCCTCTTCGAGGGCGTGCAACGGCAGCGCCCCGGCGAACCGCACAGTTATCGCGACCTCGCCCGCAGCCTGGAGGACGCCGGCAAGTTCGGTCTCGCCGCCATCCAGTACGAGATCGTGCAGGCGGGCAACTGGAACGCCAAGTTCACCACTTCGCTCAAGGAAGTCGCGCTCGAAGAGTACGCCCACATGATGCGGCACGCCATCCGCACCAAAGGCGTCAGTAACAAGCTGCTCGACGTCTTCGGCGAACGCCTCGAAGGCATCGACGCCAAGAAGCTCCAGGCCGACTTGCGCGTCACCATTTCCTGGAACACCGACGACACCGACGTCGATCTGTGGGTCATCGAGCCGGACGGCACGAAATGCTACTACGGCCACCAGAAGACGAAGAACGGCGGCGAACTGACTCAGGACGTGACGCAGGGTTACGGCCCCGAACGCTATCAGATGATCAAGGCCGTGCCGGGGGAGTATGCCATCAAGGTCCACTACTACAGCGGACCGCGCAATCCGCAGATTGCCGAGACGCACGTCAACGTCGTCGTACGCCGCAACGCCGGCACGCCGCAAGAAGTGAGCCAGCGCTATACCGTGATCCTGCGCAACCGCGATGACCTCGTTGAGGTGTGCCGTATGAGGTTCGCACGACCCGAGGCGAAATAACTTCTGCGGCGGGCGACTGATTGTCGGTTTGGCTTTCGACCGAGGCCAAACCCTCGATCACTTTTTCGCTTCGGGACGCTTTACTTTCAACGCCACCGCGTTCGAGTCGTACCTTGCCCCTTCGATCATCACAGCCATCTGGAAGGTCGCATCGCGGTACAGTTTGCCGGGCGGTTTTTCCTTGTAATCCCAGGCCCAGACCGGGCTCGGCGGCGGCCGCGGTCAGGCACTCCAGCTCCAGTACCATCGTCTTTCCCCAGGCATCAACGGCTTGTCCTTGACCAGTTCCAACAGCAAGACGTCCTTCAGGTCAGCCTTGAAAACCGTGATCTCTTCTGTCGGCTTCAGGGTCTTTAGTACCTGCTTCTTCTGATCGGCCCAGGCGACTAGCGTCAGG
>DASPXY010001378.1:0-3528 GCA_035637055.1 Gemmataceae bacterium
CTTGCTCCCCCTCTCCTTGCAGGGGAGGGGGTTGGGGGGGAGGGGTTTTCGACACAGCAGGACGTATCCCATTTTCAGAGTCTCAGAATCTGAAATGGGATGCGTCCCCTCTCCTCTCTTTCCTCACTCGGGCCTCCACGCAATCTTCCGACAACCAGGACACGACAGTCCCGGCCGGGGCAACGAAACCGCGGCTCCCGGTGAACCTTCCCTCGTTGTCCGTTGTCCGCCCTGTCGTGGAGCGTTCCGCCGGTGGGAAGCTTCCCTATAATCCACTCCAACACCGCGAGAGCCGCCCGCCGCGGTGGGTGGGCAAGAACGATTGCGCAAGCGAAGGGCAAGACCATGGCGAGCTGGCAGCGGACACACACATGCGGTGAATTGCGACAGGAACACGTCGGCCAGAGGGTGGTCCTCAATGGTTGGGTCCACGTCTACCGGGCGTTCCCCGATCAGATCTTCATCGACCTGCGCGACCGCTACGGCCTCACCCAGGTTGTCTTCGAGATCGAACGCGACCAGGCGTTGTTTGAAGCGGCCCAGGAGTTGCGCAGCGAGTTCGTCCTATCGGTCAAGGGCACGGTCAGCGAGCGCCTGCCCGGCAAGCACAACCCGAAACTGCCGACCGGAGACATCGAGGTCAAGGCGGAGTCGCTGCAGATCCTCAACCCCTGCCCGACGCCGCCGTTCGCGGTGACCGAGTTCCCGCACGAGGAACTTGCCAACGAGGATCTCCGCCTGCAATATCGCTATCTCGACCTGCGTCGCCCGTCGCTGCAGAAGACCCTCGCCCTGCGCCATCGCCTCAACAAGGTGATCCGCGATCACCTCGACGCCCTGGGCTTCCTCGAACTGGAGACGCCGCTGCTGGGCCGCAGCACTCCCGAGGGAGCACGCGACTATCTCGTGCCCAGCCGCATCTTCCCCAAGCAGTGGTTCGCCCTGCCGCAGTCGCCGCAGCTCTACAAGCAGCTGCTCATGGTCGCTGGCTACGACAAGTATTTCCAGATCGCCCGCTGTCTGCGCGACGAAGACCTGCGCGCCGACCGGCAGCCGGAATTCACACAACTCGACCTGGAAATGTCCTTTGTAGAGATGGACGACGTTTTCCGCGTGATCGAGGGCCTGACGGCCGAGGTTTTCAAGCGCTGCATCGGCGTGGAGATTCCGCTGCCGCTGCCGCGTCTGAAGTACGCCGACGTGATGCTGCGCTACGGCAGCGACAAGCCGGACCTCCGTTATGGTCTGGAGATCGTCGAACTGACCGACCTGGCGCCGCAGACCGAGTTTTCGGTGTTCAAGGCGGCGGTCGAATCGGGTGGCCGCGTGCGCGGGCTGAACGTGAGGGGGGCGGCCGACAAGTTCTCGCGCAAGGGCCTGGACGAACTGGGCGAGGTGGTCAAGCGCTTCAAGGCGAAGGGCCTGGCGTGGCTCAAGGTCGAGGCCGGCGGGTTGACGGGGCCGATCGCGAAGTTCCTCCCGGCCGCAGTGCAGCAGACCCTGCGCGAACGCCTCAAGGCCGAGGCGGGCGACCTGCTGCTGTTCGTCGCCGACTGCGAGGACGTCGTCTGTCAGGCGCTGGGGAACCTGCGCACACACCTGGCGTCGGTGCTCAAGCTCTACGACCCGGAGAAACCAGAATACAAGATCGCGTGGGTGTACGATTTCCCGTCGTTCATCTGGGACGACGAGGAGAAACGCTGGGCGGCAAACCATCACCCGTTCACGGCGCCGATGGACGAGGACGTGCAGTGGCTGGAAACAGCTCCGGGCAAGGTGCGCGCCAAGGCGTACGACCTGGTGATCAACGGTTACGAGTGCGGCGGCGGCAGCATTCGTATCCACAATCCGGAGGTGCAATCGCGGCTATTCAAGGTGCTGGGCATGACGGTGGAGCAGGCGCGCGAGCGCTTCGGCTTCCTGCTGGACGCACTGAAATACGGGGCGCCGCCGCATGGCGGCATCGCATTGGGGCTGGATCGCTTCACGATGATGCTGGCGCGGACGGCGAATATCCGTGATGTGATCACCTTCCCGAAGAATCAGAAGGCGCGCGACCTGATGACGGGGGCGCCCGCGCCGGTGGATGCCAAGCAACTGAAGGAGTTGGGGCTGTCATGATGGCTTTGCAAAGCAATGCGGTAATGTTTGTCACCCCAAGGAGAATGAGCAATGCGCTGGATTGGCATGGTCGCGGTCCTCAGCGTCGGGCTGCTCGCCGCTCCGCTGGAGGCGGGCGAGGGCAAGTCGCGCACGTTCCGCTTCACCCAGGGCGAGGTCGGCAAGGTGCCCGACGGCTGGAAGGCCACCCAGACCAACAAGGGCGCCAATAGCAGTATCTGGAAGGTCGTCGCCGACGAGACGGCCCCATCGAAGAGCGGCTTTGTCCTCGCGCAGACCGCAGAAAGCCCCGCCGCCGTCTTCAACGTGTGCGTCGCCGACGGCACCAGTTACCAGGACGTCGAGATCGGCGTCGCCTTCAAGGCGATCAAGGGCAAGAAGGACCAGGGCGGCGGCATCATCTGGCGCTATCAGGATGCGAATAATTACTACGTCGCCCGTTTCAACCCACTGGAGGACAACTACCGCGTTTACAAGGTCATCGACGGCAAACGCATCCAGCTGGGCACCAAGGAGGAATTGCCCGTCAAGGCCGGTGAATGGCACACTCTGAAGATCAAGATGGTGGGGGATCGCATCGAATGCTTCCTGGACGGCAAGAAGGAGTTGGACGTGCGCGACAACGCCATCCAGAAGGCGGGGCAGGTCGGCCTGTGGAGCAAGGCCGACGCGCAAACCTATTTCGATCAATTCGTGGTCGCCGCCCGCAAGGATTAGTGCCGGAGGCGCGACCCGTTGTTTGTAGTTCCGCCTTCAGGCGGTGTGACGTCAACCGCCTGAAGGCGGAACTACGAACAGGGTGCCTACCCAGCCGGACCGGTCAGCAGGCGATTCCAGGGCGCCCGCGCTCGCGCTTCCGCCGCGCTTCGCTCGCGAGCCTTGAGCGCTTGCTCGACCGTCTGCACCAGCAGACGCGGCACCGCCGACTTGGACAGAAACGGCAAGCCTTCTTCCTGGGTCAACCGCTGGGCGAGGAAGGGGTCGTCATCGTTGCTGATCAGGATCACCTCAACCGGGATGCGGCGGCGACGTACCTGCCGCACCAGTTCCAGACCGTCCATGTCCGGCATGTGGAGATCGACCACGGCGACCGAAAAGGGCGTCTTTTCCAGCAGGGCCAGGCCGCGGACGCCGCCCTCCGCGCAGTGCGCGGCGAACCCTTTCTCGTCCAGGAACTCGGCGAGGGTCTCCGCCCAGAGGCGGTCGTCGTCGATCAGGGCGATGGGGATCCGTGTGCGTCTCATGGCCTCCACCTCCGGGGACAGGGAAGCCAGGCCCAGCGGTTGCAACCGCTGGGCTTTCCGGTCACCCTGTTGCCTTCCACGCGGGATGGTCTCACACAAGCCCGGAGCGCCAGCGACGGGACCAGGCTACCGTCCCGTCGCTGGCGCTCCGGGCTTGTGTCAA
>DASPXY010001379.1:0-3752 GCA_035637055.1 Gemmataceae bacterium
GGCATCGCCGTGCGTCGCCGAGATGACGCCGCCGGGGTGGCTGCTCAGGTCGACCCCGTGGATCATCATCCCGAGACGCAGCTTGTGGACGATCCCGGCGTTGCGTTCGCCCTTGAGGCTGGCGACCGAATGCTCGAGCGGGTCGAACCGGGTCGGGGTGATCGCCGCGCGCTCGGGGTTGGTGAACAGCTCGAACGACGAGAAGGTGCCATAGGCCGCCCACGGCACCCGCTCTTCCTCGAAGACCTCGTTGAGCCGCCGGCGCAGGTTTTTGCCAAACCGATTGGCGCGCTCGCAGGCATCGGTCTCGCGCACGATGCGCAGGGTCGCGATCCCCGCCGCGGCGGAGAGCGGATTCGCGTTGAAGGTGCCGGGATGGGCGATCTTTTCCTTGCCGGCCGCCTTGGTCACCTGGAAATCGAGGAGGTCGAGGATGTCCTTGCGTCCCGTGACCGCGCCGCCCGGCAGGCCGCCGGCCAGGATCTTCGCCAGCGTCGTCAGGTCCGGCGTGACGCCGTAAAGCCCCTGAGCGCCGCCGGGGTGAACGCGAAAACCGCTGATGACCTCATCGAAGATTAGCAGCCGCTGATGGCGAGCCGTGATCTCGCGCAGCGCTCGCAGAAACTCGCCGCGAATCGGCACCGCGCCGAAGTGGCCGCCGGTCGGCTCCAGGATGACGCAGCCGATGTGTTGATCGTTGGTCAGGGCACACTCGACCGCGGCGGGGTCGTTGGGCGGCACGATGACCGTCTCGGCCTGCACCTCGGCAAGAAGGCCGGGAACGGGACCACCATCATAGGGCAGGTCGGCGCCGGGGACGAGGAAATCGTGCCAGCCGTGGAAATGGCCCGCGAACTTGAGGACGCGCGGCCGCCCGGTGAAGATGCGCGCCAGCCGTAGCGCCATCAGCGTCGCCTCGGTGCCCGACGACACGAAGCGCAATTTCTCCGCCGACGGCACCAGTCGCCGCACCCATTGGCCCCATTCGATCTCCAGTTCGTGGCAGGCTCCCGGATGAGTCGCCCGCCCCATCTGTCGCTGCACCGCCTCGACCACGTCCGGATGGCTGTGACCCAGCAGCAGCGCCCCGTGGCCCGACCAGTAATCGATCAGACGATGACCGTCCACGTCCCACTTGTAGGCCCCCTGGGCGCGATCGACGTAGACCGGAAACGGCTCCAGATGGCGCAGGTCGTGCGTGACGCCCTGCGGAAAGAGTTCCTTCGCCTGCTCGAACAGCTTGCGCGAGTTGGTGAACTCCGCGGTGTAGCGCTCAACGAGCGAGCGGCGGGCTTGTAGCGTTTGCGGCATGGTCGTCTCCTCTGCGAAAGCCCACGGGTTGGAGTCCCGGCTTCAGCCGGTTGGGACGCTCACCGGCTAAAGCCGGGACTCCAACCCGTGGCTTGAACTTTCAATCCTTCCACTTCTCCGGATCCTCGGCCCAAGGTTCCTCGGCGGACCAATCGATCTGCCGCGCGTAATCCTCATCGGAGCGCAGGAAACTGCGGATGATGCCCAGGCCGTCGCTGGCGGCAAACTGGCCGCCCGGCATGGTAGCGTAATGCGGCATCAGGTTGATGACCGCTGAGGCGAGTACGGCGACTCCGAAACTCTGCGCAGCCAGCAGTCCAATGTGGTCCGTCCGGGTGAGCATCGTATCGAAGCCCAGAACGGTCGCAAGGAGGGCCAGCAAGAGCAGCTCGGTCCCTGGCCCGGCAAAGTAGATCAGGGCGCTCTTGAGTTGCGGCCAGCGCAGGTTCCTCGGCGTTGGGATGACGAAGCCCTCGACTGGCACCATGCGCAGCTCGACCGGAATGCCAGCGACACGAAAACGCGTCAGCCGCGGCCCCATGCCGATCACTATGCGATGGACGCGCCAGCCCAGCAGCGCCGCCACGACCGCATGGCCGGTTTCGTGCAGAACCAGGAGAGGGATCCAGAACAGGACGATGAACAGGGCGGTCAGTTTGGCGGGGTGGTACTCGCGGATCACCTCACCGGCGAAGAGGCCAAGAAGGATCAGCAGGAAGATGACGGCGCTCCAACGCTCGCCGGCGCCTGTCGGATTGCGTTCGGGTGTGGGGTCGTCCATCATCGGCGGGATCCTCGCGCGGAGTCGCGTTCCCAACCTGCGTGGGCGACGCGCAGGGCATACTTTACCAGAACGGACGGCGGCAGAACAGCAGGCACCAGGCCATTTCCGTTCTTTGGAGCGCAGCGCCGTTCGCCCCTTGACCGAAGGGATCCGCGTGCGACAATAGACCCAGCCCGTGAACGGTGGACCGTGAAGACACGAAGAAAACCCCTCCCCCCAACCCCCTCCCCTACAAGGAGAGGGGGAGCCGGCAAGACAGCATCTCTTCTTCTCCCCCTCTCCTTGTAGGGGAGGGGGTTGGGGGGAGGGGTTTTCTTCGTGTCTCTGAAGGCAGACCTCCTCACGGTCCCCGGTTCACGCATCCTTGCACGAGGTACAACTCATGCGCCTGTCTGACTTCGTGGTCCGCGAGGCGGTTATCCACGACCTGAAAGCCTCCGCGAAGGAAGCGGCGATTCGCGAGATGGTCGGCGGCCTGCACGACGCGGGCTATTTCAAGGCCGGCGAACTGGAGGACGTCGTCGGCGCCATCCAGCGGCGCGAGAAGCTCGGCTCGACGGGCATCGGCGGGGGGATCGCCATCCCGCACAGCAGGCACAACACCGTCACGCGCCCGCTCGGCCTGGTCGGCATCTCGCGCGGCGGCGTTGCTTTCGAGAGCGTCGATGGCAAACCCGTTCACGTCTTTATCCTGCTCATCTCGCCTCCGGATCGGCCCGACCTCCACTTGCGCGCATTGGAGAAGGCATCGCGGAGTTTGCGCAACGAGAAGTTCGTCCATGCGCTGCGCGAGGCGGCCACCCCCGACGCCATCTGGGCACTGCTCGACGCATCGGATGATTAGCGGCTGTAACTTGGTTGGCGAGCGGCGCGGCGTAAGCCCGCCGGTGAGGGGCTCACCGGCGGGCTTACGCCGCGCCGCTCGCCTTCGTGTTGATGGGTCTGCGTTGTCCGTTATTTCGTCCAGATCTTGCGCTGGCGCGACGATGGGATCTTGGGCATCTTGCGATACTTCGTCACCGTGCGCCGGGCGACCGGGTAGCCTTCGGCACTCAACTTGTTGACCAGATCCTCATCGGAGAGCGGCTCGGATTTGTCCTCGTTGCCGATGATCTCCAGCAACTTCTGCTTGATCGTCTCCCACGCCACGTCCTCACCGCTATCGGTCTTCGTGCCACCGCCGAAGAAGCGTTTCAACGGGAACACGCCGCGCGGCGTCTGCACCCACTTGTCGTCCACCGCCCGGCTGACCGTCGTGACGTGGACATGCACCAGATCGGCGATTTGCTGCATCTTCAAAGGTTCGATATATTCCGGCCCTTTGTCCAGGAACGCGCGCTGGTGCTGGATGATGGCACGGGTGACCTTTTCCAGCGTGCTGCGCCGCTGCTCGATCGACTCCATCAGCCACTGGGCGGCCTGGATCTTGCGCTTGAGATATTCCTTCGCCTTGGGGTCCGACGCCTTGTCCTTGTACATCTCGATGTAACGGCGGTTGATGCACACGTTCGGCGTCCAGTCGTCCAGCAAGCGCACATCGTAGTCGCCGGCCTCATTCCGCTCGACGACGATGTCGGGGACGACGTACTGCGTATTGTCGGCGGTGAAGCGCGAGCCGGGCCGCGGGTTGAGGTGCTTGAGCGCCTCGATCGCGTGG
>DASPXY010001380.1:0-5852 GCA_035637055.1 Gemmataceae bacterium
AACGCTGGTGGCCCGCTTGCGCGCCTCGCGGTCGAGGGCGCCACCCGGCGGGGCGAAGTGCGACACGTCGGCGATATGCACGCCCAGCAGCCAGTGCTTGCTCTTCGGATCGACCGTCAGCGAGACGGCGTCGTCGAAGTCGCGTGCGTCTACCGGGTCAATGGTGATGGTCAACTCGCCGGTGAAGTCTTCTCGCCCTTGAAGGTCTTTTTCGTCGAAATTATCGGCGGCCTGGCGTGCCTCAGCCAAGGCGTCCTCGGGGAACGCCTCGGGCAGGCCGAAGCCGCGGATGATCGACAGCGTATCGACGCCCGGCTGGCCGTGCGGTCCGAGCACCTCGGTGATCACGCCCTCGCCGCGGCGCTCGTCGGCAGTCGGGAAGCGCAGCATCTCGAAGACGACCTTGTCCTCCGGCCTGGCCCCCTTGGCGCCGGGGTCGCCGACCCAGATCGAGTGGCTGAAGACGGTGCCGTCCACACGAACGTAGCCCTGCCCCTCGCGCTCGAAATAGGTGCCGACGAACTCGCGCGTGGCGCGCTCGATGACTTGCACGACCTCCCCGCTGGGGCCGAGGTCCGGGCGACTCGGCTTGCGCTTGATCCGGACCAGGACCGTATCGCCGGTGGCGGCATCGAGGGCGCTGCCCTCGGGGATGTAGATCTCGGGACCAACGACGCCATCGACGGCATGCGGCCGCACGAAGCCGAAGCCGGAGTTGGTGCCGCGATAGACGCCGGTGGCGGTGCCGTGCGGGGCAGCGGTGCGCAGCGTGTGGTTCTTGCCAAGTTCGATGCGGTGCTGCTGCAGGAGCGTGCGCAGGGTGCGGCGGAAGTCAGCGTACTGGGCGGCCGGCACGTTGAGTTTGCGCGATAGTTCCTTGGGCTTGAGAGGCTTGTAGTTCTTGCGCGCCAGCAGGGCGAGAATTGCCTCGGTAAAGTCGGCCATCGGCATTCCTTCGAGTTGAACCACAAAGACAAAGAGAAGACACCGCCTGATGACCTTTGTTCTCCTCTTATTCTTCTTATCTTCTCTGTGTCGCTGTGTCTCTGTGGTTCAGGCGCCTTGGGGTGCCCCTCGGGATTTTGGCAACTCCAGGCGAACGGCCGGCGTGAGCCGGCTGGTGCTGGCCCCACCAGCCGGCTCACGCTGGCCGTTCGCCGACATCGCGAGGAGCACCTGGCGCCTCGCTTCGCCTTGACCCCTCCCGCGACCTGTCTTATAGTGATAATCCATCACCCGCTTTCAGGGGCAAGGTATGCGCCGAGGGTCAAACGACCCCGGCCATACCATACGCGGAGGTAGGAGAGGTCATGAAGGCAAATTGGCAAACGCCCTGGTGCCGTCCAGTTCTGGCTCTCCTGGTCGCCGGGGTTGCGGCGCTTGCTCTCCACCTGACGCACGCTTCCGGACAGACGACGACTTTTAACGAACGCGAGGTGAAGTCGGAAGCGTCGCCGCTGGACGACCCCAAACTGGACGTCTGGGCGCTGGACTTCCGCTTCAAGGATCCGCGTTTGATCAAGGTCCATGTCCCCGGCCGCGGCACGCGGATCTGCTGGTACCTGTGGTATCAGGTGATCAACCGCACCAAGGAGCCGCGGCTGTTTATTCCCGATTTTGAGCTGGTGACCCTCGACCCCCCTGCGGTCTACCACGATGAGATCCTGCCTTCGGTGCAGGAGGCGATCAAGAAAATCGAGGATCCGACCGGCTATCAGAAGATCAGGAACTCGGTCACGATCGCGGCCGAGTTGATCCCGATGTCCAGGCCTGCCGGCGAGGCCTTCCCCCAGGCGATTACCGGCGTGGCCATCTGGGACGGCAGCCCGGGCGATGAAAAACCGCGCGACGCGAAGGCGAAGGATCTGAGCGATGCGACCCGTTTCAGTATCTTTATCAGTGGGTTGTCGAATGGCTGGGTATTGGTTGACCCGATCGTTTCGGGCAAGGGCGAGGCGCCGGTGATCCGCCGCAAGACGCTGCAATTGAATTTCAAGCGCCTGGGCGATCGTTTCTCGATCGACTCGCGCGACATCAGTTTCCAGCCGCCGGCGGAGTGGATTTACCGGGCATCGCAGATCCCCATCCCCGCCGCGCTGCCTGGCATGCAGCCGGTGCCGCCGCCCCCACCTGCGCCGGCCGCCGGTAAACTCGGCGCCGCAGCGGATAGGTTATCACCCAGGCTTCTGGTGAACCGTTGAGAGATTGAGGAGTTGATATGGCTCATAAGAAAGGTCAAGGCTCGGTTCGTAACGGCCGCGAGTCGCACAGCAAACGCTTGGGCGTCAAGGTGTATGCCGGTCAGTCGATCCAGACGGGCGGCATCATTGTGCGTCAGCGCGGCACGAAGTATCAGCCCGGTCGCAACGTCGGCCGTGGCCGCGACGACACTCTGTTCGCGCTGGCGGAAGGGGTCGTGAAGTTCGACCGTCAGGGCAAGCGCGTCAACGTGGTCGCGTCCACGACGCCGTGAACGGGCCAACGTCGCCGCCCTGCCGAAGAGCGAGCGCACAAAACTCGGGCCGCACGGAAGACGGCGGGGATAAACCCCGCCGCTCGCTACACTGATGGCGAGCCGCCGGGTTTATCCCGGCGGTTTTTCCGCTAAGTTCGACGGATGCCGTTGATGCCGCCGGGGCGAGGGTCAGGAGCAACGGAGTGGCTTCGGTTGGTAGAAGCAGAGCGGGGCCGTCCTTGGGCGAACCTGGGGGATCGCTTCAACCCTCCGGTTAGCACCGAGGCGGACCCTCCAATGGGCCTCAGTCGAACTGAGGCGAACCCGTCGGCCGGCGACGGCTTGCAGGTCAAAACTTCGCGATGCCGGACCGCACCTGAGCCGCGGTCAGCAGCACCGACAGGTGATCGCAGTAGAGCGGCGGGCTGTCGAGGTGCGGCTGCAACCGCTGCCATAGCCTGGCGCGCGGCCCGTTCGTCTCCAGCAGAAAATACTCCGTGCGGTAGTCATCCAGAACGCGCTCGAGGCGGCGACGCCACTCCGGGCCGAGTTGCGGAATGAAGTGACTGTCCTCCAGCAGCAGTGGCGGGAAGAAGAAGCCGCGCGTATCGGTGTAGATCCGGGCACGCTCCCCCAGGCGCCAGGTGAGATAGGCGCCGTAGTCCGGCGGGCCGAAGAAACGGCCGGAAAGGCCCTTCGCCTCGATGTGATCGACCGCCCCGGTCGGCCATTGATCGCCATCTGAGATCGGCAATCGGCGCGCTACCGGCGGCAGCAGTGATAGGGCCGTCAGGGCGACGAGCGCCGCGATCAGCCACGCTGGCTGGAACCGCAGCAGCCGGCTGTTGAAGAGACGTTTGCAGGCACAGTCGAGGCGCAACAGGCGCGCTGTCCAGGGTCGTTGTCGGTTCGCTGCGGCTTGGCGGAGCAATGCCGCCAGGTGCGGCACCCCGAGCGCCAGCATCACCAGCAGCCAGTCTTGCAGACTGCGGAAGGCCACGTTCGCCAGCGCCGCCAGTCCCAGGAGTGTCGCCACTTCCCACAGTCGATACGCCCGGAAGCGCAGCACCAGCGTCAAGGCGACCAGCGCGGCCACGACGTACGGCACCACCGTCGTCACGACCGACTTCGAGAGGAACGAGTAGAGCGGCTGCATCTCGATGAAGATGCGCATGATTGGATGAGCGAGTTCGGGCCGGAACGGATACAGCAGACGCTCCAGCGGATCGGGCGCGAGGAAGGTCGCCGCCAGGCCAAGGCCGCCCACGACCGTGAGGCGCCGCAGTCGCCCGGGATCGAGCGGGACGTTGAGCCGCACCCAGCGGTTGAGCCACTCCCAGGCGATGGCGCCGAGCAGAATCGCCTGTCCCAGGATGACGCCCGGGTGCAGGTTCGCCCACAGCAACATGATGAGCGGCAGCCACCAGGGCAGCGGCCTTTTGCCGGTGCAATGATCGTGCAGCAGACCGACGACGAGCAGCAGGCCGATGCTCGTGCAGTAGAGCGGACGCAGGTTCCACGCTGGCGACAAAACAACGACTGCTGTCAGCAACGTCAGGGCGATTCCGTGCCAGCGTACTCCGGCCGTCCGCAGCCGCCACATCAGCAAGCAGAACGGCGTGAACACAAGGAATGTCTGGAGCAGTTTCAGCCCGCCGTGGCCGAGCACGGTCCAGAAGGCCCACAGGATGACCTCGTAGAGCCACTCGAAATCGGGCAGTTCGGCGCCGGGAATGGTGTAACTGAACGCCTCGGCGGGGCGCAGGTCGCCGGTGTGAACGATCAACGCGCCGGTACGGATCTGCCAGGCGAAATCGAGGTCGCCGAAGGGGCTCAGGTAGTTGAGTGCGAGAAAGACGATGGCAATTAGGGTGAAACCGTTCGGGAGGCGCGCGCAGCAAGAGCGGAGGAACATGGACGCGGCTCCCTGACTGGCCCGGCACGTCCGTGCCGCTGAGGGGAAACAAGGATCGTGGGCGTCTGCGTGCCGCAAGCATAGGTCACAGGCGTTGACCCGGCAAATGCCCGCCGCGGCCGTTGTTGCGGACCGGCGCGGGAGTCTGTATCTTGTCGGCAGGCACGGTCCGTATCTTTCTCCCCTCGCCCCTTGCGGGAGAGGGGTTGGGGGTGAGGGGGAACAGCCAAGGAACAGTCGCTTGCTTTTACCCCTCACCCCCAACCCCTCTCCCGCAAGGGGCGAGGGGAGCAAAACGCAACCATCACCGAGGCACGCTATGAGCAGCGCCGACCTGTCCGCGACTACTCAGAACCTCTCTCCCACGAAATTCCTGAACCAGATGTTGACGGGGTACTGGCTCTCGCAGGCCCTGTACGTGGCGGCCAAACTCGGCCTTCCCGATCTGCTCGAGAGCGGCGTGAAACGCCCCGAGGATCTCGCCCGCGCCACCGGCACCCATCCCGAGGCGCTCTACCGCCTGCTGCGCGCCCTCGCCAGCGTCGGCGTCTTCAGCGAAAGACCGGATGGGTCGTTCGTCCAGACGCCCTTGTCCAGCGGGCTGCGAAGCCCGCCTGCGGGCGGACAACGTGCGATGGCGATCATGATGGGCGAGGAACATTATCGCGCCTGGGGTGAGCTGCTCTACAGCGTCCGCACCGGCAAGCCGGCGTTCGATCATCTCTTCGGCAAACCGATCTTCGAGTATCTGGCCGAACACCCCGAGCAGGCGCGGACCTTCGACGATGCCATGACGGGCGTTCACGGCGCGGAAACGCGAGCGATGCTCAACGCCTACGACTTTTCGCGGATCGGCACTCTTGTGGACGTGGGCGGCGGCAATGGCTCACTGCTGTCAGTGGTCTTGCAGCAACACACCGCGATGAAGGGGATCCTGTTCGACCGCCCCGACGTCGTCGAGAACGCCCGGGGGAACCTGCGGCGGGCCGGGGTGGACGCACGCTGTACGCTCATCGGCGGCAACTTCTTCGAGTCCGCGCCGCCGGGCGGCGACGCCTACCTCCTGCGCCACATCATCCACGACTGGGACGATGCCCAGTCGTTGACGATCCTGCGCAACGCCCGCAAGGCGATGAAGCCGAAGTCCAGGCTGCTCGTCGTAGAAAGCGTCATTCCGCCGGGCAATAATCCCTTTTTCGGGAAGCTCCTGGATCTGGCGATGCTGGTGTTGCCTGGCGGCCAGGAACGAACGGAAGCCAAGTACGGTCAACTGTTCACCGCTGCGGGCTTCCGGCTGAGCCGCATCGTGCCGGCCGATCAGGAGGTGAGCGTCATCGAAGGCGAGCCCGTTTGAGGACGGTGGATATCGCTTTCTTCTCCCCTCTCCCCTTGCGGGAGAGGGGGTCGGGGGTGAGGGGTGGAGGGCTGGGAACACTACCTGGCTTTCCCCTCACCCCCAACCCCTCTCCCGCAAGGGGAGAG
>DASPXY010001381.1:0-3708 GCA_035637055.1 Gemmataceae bacterium
GGGCCTGCTCGGGCGACATGTAATCGACGGTCCCGACGGTCGTACCATCGCGGGTGATGCGGAACTCGTCGTTGTTCACCTCGCGGGCCAGGCCGAGGTCGGTGAGCTTGACGATCAGCTTGTCGTTCTTCTGGGCGATGAGGAAGTTCGACGGCTTGATGTCGCGATGGATGATGCCCTGCTGATGAGCGTGGTCGAGGGCGCGAGCGGCCTGGATGAGGATGTGCCGGGCTGTTTCCGGGTCGAGTTTGCCCTGGCGGTTGACGAGTTCGTGCAGGTCGATGCCATCGACGAACTCCAGGGCGAGGTAGTAGGTGCCGGCGACCTCGCCAAACTCATAGATGGCGACAATGTTGTCGTGGCGGAGCTTGGCGGCGCTGCGGGCTTCGCGGCGGAAGCGTTCGAGCGTGGCTGGGCGGGCCGCGGTCTCCATCGGCAAGACTTTCAGGGCCACCTCGCGGTGCAGGTCGGTGTCGATCGCGCGATAGACCGCCCCCATCCCGCCGGTGGCGATGTGTGCCACCACCTCGTACTTGCCGATGCGGACGGGCGAGCGGCGGCCGTTGCCGGGAGGATCGGCGGGCATGGGGTCTTCTCTGGGTGGGAAGCGCAAGGCAGGGCGTGGCGGAGCGGACCTGTCACACCCGGACAGGCGCCAACGCATTGATCTAATTGTATCTTACGGCAGCGCGCCGAGTCAACGCAGGGCTGCTAATGCAGGAACAACGGACGTGTTGTTCGTAGTTCCGCCTTTAGGCGGCCAGACAGCTTGCCGCCTAAAGGCGGAACTACGAACTACACGCCGGTTGCCCTGGCACGAATCAGGCGTTGCGCTGGCCGGCTGATGGGTTGGCGCACAGTGCCCCGTACTGGTAGCAGGTGAAACACGCCTGGTGCCGGAGCGGGTAGCTCGCCAATCCATCCGTCAGTGTTGAACCGAGGCGTGCGTCGGGAGCCTCGATCAAGATCGGGCACACGTACACGCCGCGGTCGGTCACGATACGGGCGTGGTTACACAACAGCCGGCCCACGTCGTAGCCCTCCATCATCTCCGGCGTGACGCGCTCTTCCGGCCCATAACCGCGCTGCCGCTGCGCCTCGGCGCCGATACGCAGCGTCGGCAGCAATTTCAACCGCGGCCGGTCATAACCTTGCGCCCGCAACAGTCGCACGAAGCCCGCGAATAATGCGCCGTCGTCCTGGTCGTCGCGCGTGCGCGTCACCGTCATGATGGGGAGAAAACCGTGCTCGACGAGTTGCCGCACGCCGCGCAGGATGCGCTCGAAGGTGCCCTCGCCGCGTACCGGGTCGTTCTCCTCGGCCGTGAAGCCGTCCAGCGACACGCGGAACTCCAGGCTGTACGGCGAGGCGTCCTCTGCCTGCCGGAACCGCCGCAGCCATTCGTCCTTGAAAACGGTCCCGTTGGTCAGGACCGTCGCTGGGCCGTATCGCAATGTCAGCTCCAAAATCTCCACCATGCCGCGATTCAGGAATGGCTCGCCGCCGGTGAAGTAATACTCCTTCACGCCCAGCGCGACGGATTCCTCCAGGGCACGCCGCACTGTCTCCAGGGTGAGGAAGCCGAAGCTATGGTTGTGTGGGCTGCAGCTGATGAAGCAGTGCCGGCACGTCAGGTTGCAGAGGGTGCCGCCGACCTGGAACCACAACTCGTCCAGGTGAGCGAGTGGCACCAGGGGTGCGGGCGTCTCCAGCAACGGCAGCGGCATGCTCATGTGGGGCGCTTCTTGTAAAGGTCGAGGTGCGGCTTGCCGGTGATGAGCGTGAACACCTCGCGCACCTGCTCGAAACCGATTCGCAGGAGAAAATGGGAATTGCGGCCGTAGCTCTTGGCGCCGAGGATGAAGAAATTCGGCTCGGGATTGCGCAGGATGTCGGCGCCCTGGCTGGTCTGCTTCAGACAGTCGCCGCCGCGCTGCCCCGCGATGGCGGCCGCCAGCTTCATCGGCCCGAGCGAGGCGTAGCACTCGTGGATCTGCAGTTCGCGGTACAGGTCCGTGTCCGGCGTGTAGCCGACGTTGGCGATGACGCGGTCGGCCGTCCACGTCGCCGCCTTGCCGGCAACGCGGCCGCTGAGGCGGAAGCCGCGCTCGTGGCCCAGATGCTCGACGGTCTCGATGGTCGCCTGGTTGGCGAACTGGACATTGCCCTCGGGGCGCGTCGCCAGGTTGTTCGCCCGCATGGCGAGTTGATCGCGCTCACGCAGCGGGTCGCCAGCGACGCGCTTGATCAGCTGCGTCCCGGTGCCGCGCGCGAGCCAGAAGACCCAGGTTTCGGGGTACTCCTTGGCGAGCGTTGCCAGGTTACAAACCGTGGTCGCGGCGCTGTAGCCGGTGCCGACGACCAGGACATTCCGGCCCGCGTAGTGGCTGCGGCGGTCGCCCAGCACGTCCTCAAGACCGTAAGCGAGGTGCTGCTCCGCGGCGACCTCGCCCAGCGCCGGGATGCCGCCGTCGCCCAGCCAGCGATGCCGCCCGTAAGTCCCGGTGCAGTCAAGTACGATGTCGGCGTCCTCGACCCGTTGGCGGTTCTCGCTGTCGCGCACGATCAGGCGAAACGGCTGGCGCGCTCGGCGAGCGTCCCCGGGATCGTCATCCTTGAGGCAACCGCGGCGGGCGACGTGCAACACCTCGATGCCGGTGCGGATCGATGGCCGCAGCGCTTCCAGGTTGGCGAGCGGTTCGAGGTACGCCTTGCGATGCTCCTTGCCGGTGATGCAATCGCTGTCGTCAGGGAAGGCGTGTTTGGGATTGTCGGCGAGAATGGCCTGGCGACCGAGCGGCGTGACGTTCATGCCGAACGGGCTAAAGAGGCGGACATGGCCCCAGCGTCGCAGGTACTCGCCGATGCGGCCGCGCTCGAAAACCGTCGCCGGCAAGCCGAGAGTGTGCGCGTAGAGTAGTGCTTCGAGGCCGACCGGGCCGGCGCCGAGAATGGCGATCCGTGGAGTCTCTGTTCGGGGCACGTTGGCCTCCCTGGTTTCTCGCGCCGTGAAGCCCACGGGTTGCAACCCGTGGGCTTACGCGCTCAGCAACTTGTGCAGGTGCAGGTGGAACGGCCCGAGGTTGCCGCCGTAGTTGCCCGCTGAGATGCGGAGCACGCCCGGCCTGCACGCCGCACGCACGCCCTGCCGCGTCGCCTCCTCGACGGCCGCCAGATCCACGCCATCAATGACGATCTCATAAACCGCATTTGTCCCCTCCGGCAGGGCTGAGTTCACGACGCCGCGCAGGGTCGGACAGAATGCATCATTGGTGCTGGCGCGGAGCTTCTTGTAGCGGCTGCCGACCTTGCTGCCGCTGCGGACGATGCCGCCGGGGAATGGCAGGATCACGCCGGGAACCTTGCTGATTGCGGTCACAGCGGACTCAGCGGCCGCCAGCGCAATTTGTTGATTCTCGGCGAGAATGAGGAAGTTGCCGCCGGCCACGCCTTTCGTTGTTCCAAAAACGTCTTCGCAGATGAATTCGCCGTCCATCACGGGCAACCGCCAGAAGCGCCGGCCTTCAAGTTTTTTGCTGATTTGAAAACCATCGCCGAAGAAGCGAAGATTGCCGCCGATGCGGATTGACTTCTCCTTCACAACGGGCAAACCGTTGTAACAGTCGGCCGTCGCGCACGTGAGGATGCACTGGCCCACTCGGTTCACTACGGCCTTTTGCAGCGCGTCGCGGCTGAACGCGAACATCA
>DASPXY010001382.1:0-2740 GCA_035637055.1 Gemmataceae bacterium
CCGGTGGGCGACTTCAGCCGCTACCTGAAGGTTGGTCGGCCCCCCTTTTTCGTCGGCTCCCACGCTTTTCCCGCGAAGGTCAGAAGAGGAAACGGCGAGGGTTTCGTCCTCCGGGGAAAGGATGTCGTTGTCCAGGCCGGGGCGGAATCTGCCGCCCTCATCGCCTGTGCCGGCAGCCTCCAACTTCGCTCCGGCCAGCTTTTCTACAGTGTCATCTACGCCAGCGGCCCCGTCGAGATGAATTATCTCCATAATTCCGTCCTCGTTTGCGACGGTGACCTAAAACTAAGGACCATCTCCAGCAGCCTGGTGATCGTGCGCGGCGACGTTCACTGCACCAGTTCCGGTGGCGTAGGCAATAGTCTGGTCATCATGTCGGGACGCTTCCACCTCGGCAAGTATGCCGAACTCGCCAAGACGGCGGATCTGCGCGAACGGCAGACCAAGTTCCTCGACTTCGTGAAGTTCTTCGAGCCCAGCCAAGCAGGCATCGCAGTGGAGGCGGCCAAGAGTGGCGTGCGCGTCAAGACGGTCGAGGCGAGCAAGCCGTTCGCCAAGGCAGGGCTGCAGGTGGGCGATGTCATCACCGCCGTGGACAAGCAGGCGACCGCCGACCCGGAGATATTCCGCCGTCAACTCCGCAGCGCCCTGGCACGCGAGGCTTTCACCCTCCAGGTCACGCGCGGCGACGAGAGCCGGCAGATCCGAATCTCCACAACGCGCGTCCCACAACCGCCCAAGTAGGAGTCCCCAAGCGACTCGGTTGGGGCGGCGTCAGACGCCGACGCGGCGGTTGTACACGTACCACTCGATCATCAGCAGCAACAGCGCCGCCACGACGAGCCACTTCCACAGGTCGCGCGGCTGCGAACGATCTGTGTCCACCTTCACCTCATCGTCGCGCACCTTGAACCGCTCGCGCGGCTCGATGTTGCTCTCCTGCTCGTCGAACAGGTTAACCGCGAACTGGTGGCGGGCGTCGTCCTCGCGCCTCACTTCGTAAAGTCCGACTCGCTCGGTATTGCCATAGATGAACTCCGGCCGCGGCCCGCGCGTCAGCCGCGCCGCCGCGCCGCCCGGCGGCGTGATCTCCAGCCACTGCACGCCTGCCTCCGGCCGCAACACCATCAGCTCGCCGGGCGCAATCGTCCCCGCGCGCATCCCCTCGCTGACGTTGCCCAGCACCAGCAGCGTGTTGCGCAGGAACAGCGGGAAACTTGGCTGCAGCGGCCAGCTCGTTGCCAGATCGCCTTTATCGGTTACCAGCGGGAACGTCATTACTAGATCGGTGGAGGTGCCGCGCGGCACCGTGAACAGCACCGGCACGTTGCCGCCCGCCTCGATCAGCCGTGTCAGCGGTGGCAGCCCACGCTTGCCAACCTGCTTGCCGTCCAGGTTGAACTGCTCCTTGACCTCTTCCCGCAGGTTGTCCTTCACGTCGAAGCGAAAGGCGTCGGCGACGCCCACGTCCCAGAGCGTCGTGATGTGCTGCAGCAGCGGGTGGTCCTTGCCTTTCTTGTTGACCATCAAGAAGGGGTTCCGTAGGGTCGTTGTGCCACGCTGCCACGGCGGCGGCACCCGGTCGATGCAGAACGTGTTCGCCCGCGGCATGTCCTCCTCGGTCTGCGGGATGCAGCGGTCGAAGATCACCAGGTCGTAGCCGCCGCTGCGGATCGCGTCACGGTACTTCTCCGTGCCGATCTCGGCCGCGCTCAGACGGTCGCGCTTCGGGTCCATGTTCACCAGCTTGGTCGTCGCTTCCTGGTTGAAGAAGGCGTCGAGGACGGGATTGTCATTGCCGACGCGCAGCACGCGGGCCTTACGCACCACGCCGAGCACCAGCCACGCCTGATCGTCCAGCGGAAAGTCATCCTTGACGCCTTCGAGGTAAGCGTGCAACACCGTGCTGGAACGCAGGTCGAGCGGCTTGAGCACGAAAGGCTCATTCTTCGCGCCGGGTTCGTCTTTCTCCTGCTCCTCCTTGATATCCGGTCCGCGGACCACCGTGCGCGGCGGCAGGCTCAGCATTTTCTCGTGTGTATCGAGCAGTTCACCCTCGGCCCGCACGTCCAGGCGCAGCTTGACTTGCCGCCGCTCGCTGCCGTAGTTGCGCAGCTGCACGAGTACCTGCAGTCGCGCGGACTCCTGACCGGGCCGGGCACCCGGTTCGAGCAAGCGCATGGCGCTGAGGTTGATGATGCCGACGTTGTTGACGTTCTCCGGCTCCCGCACGCCCGCGAGTTGAAACTTCGGCTGGAGGTTCCCCCAAATGGAAGTGTTGCCCAATCGGATGGAGTTGAACTTGTCGGTCATCTGTCTCGTCAGGGCGGGAAAGCGGCAGTCGGAGAATACGTAGAGGTCCGTGGGGATGCCCTTGGGTGGGACAAACTGGCGCTCCTGGCCGGGCGGAACCTCCTGCGGCTGCACGGCGATGTCCTCGGTCGAGCGGAGCGGATTAGCCAGGGAGTCCGCCAGGAGCAGGGCGTCGAGGATGCTCGTCGGGCGATGCGTCTGCACGATGCTGTTGACCGCCTCACGCAAGTTCGCCTTGTTGGTAGTGTAGGCTTGCAGCGTGGTCGCCTTGTTGTTGAAGACGATCACCATGCCGACGCTGTCCTCGGTCGCGGCGTCGATGACCTTGAGGGCCTCCCGCTTCGCCCAGTCGAGACGGCTCGGCTTGACGTCGCTGGCGGCCATGCTCGCGGAATTGTCGATCATGAGGATGTAATGCTGGCCGCGA
>DASPXY010001383.1:0-7290 GCA_035637055.1 Gemmataceae bacterium
ACTTCCTTACCCGTCGTGGTGTCCAGGAGCTTGATACTCGTGGGGCGGCGGACCAGCAAACTGCTGTGGAACCAGCTGGCGAGCAAGATCTTCCCATCCGCCGAAAAGGCCAGCGAGCTGGCGTAGCCTTCATGTTTCGGCCAGCGTCGCAACAATTTGCCCGAAGTTGGATCCCATAACGACACAATACCGCCGTTGGTGCCCGTCGCGAAGAGTTGCCCGTCGGCGGAAAACGCCGCCCCCACCACGCCGCCGCTGCTGCAGGAGAAGCGTTGCAATTCCTTGCCGCTGGCCGTCTCCCACAGGCGGAGAAGGCCATCGTGGCTGCCGACGGCGACGATCTTGCCGTCGCACGAGAAACTGAGATGGCAGGGTTGATGCGTGGTTTTCGGCAGCCGGCGCACTTCCTTGCCGGTGGCGGCGTCCCAGAGGATCGGAAGCCAGTCCCGACCGAGCGAGGCCAGCAGTTTGCCGTCCGGGGAATAGGCAATAATATGGGTATCTTTAGGGGTATTAATGGTTCGCGCGAGCTGGCCGGTAGCAACATCCCACAGGCGAATGGTCGCGTCGTACTCCTGGCCGGTCGAGGCGAGCAGTTTGCCGTCAGGCGACCAGGCGATCATTCCGCACTTGTTCTTGTGGCCAGCCAGCCGGCGGATGCACTGCCCCGTTACGGCATCCCAGAGGTAGATATTCTCCTCATAACCCGCGGAGGCCAGCGTCTTCCCATCGGGGGAATAGAGGAGAATGCCCACGTAGCCTCCTCCCTGACGGAAGCGGACCGTCCCCAGACGCGCACGAGCACCCGGCGGCAGCGGATCGTTGCGCAAATCGGCCGCGGGGCCTTGCTGGCCCTGCACACGGGGCGGATCCGGTGGCTGGGCCGCGGGCACCTTGGCCTCGGGTTGCTGGGGTGTCAGCGCACCGGCGCCGGCGAGCAGGCCCAGCGTCAGTAACAATGCCGCGCCGAGCTTCAGCGTCGCTCCGCCCCCGCGCAGCGCCTGCTTCGCGAGGGCCGCGGCGCTCGCCGAGATCCCTGTGCCGATGATGTCGCCGCCCGTCAGGCTCACCGAGGCGGCGCGGGTGATCGTGTGAGCCATCGCCGCCGGGACGGCTGCCGACGCCAGGCCGCGCGCGAGTTCCAGTGCCGCGAACACCACCGGCGCCGCCAGGCCGCGCCGGGCCAGCCGCTGTTGCAGCGACTGCCGGCCACGCTCCAGCCGGCCCTTGACCGCGCCCGGGGTACAGCCGAGCAACCGGGCGGCCTCTTCCTGCGTGTGTCCGTTGAGGCAACAGAGGAGCACCGGCAGCCGATAGACTTCCGGCAACCGTTGCACTTCCTCATCGAGGATCGCCAGTAACTCGCGGGCGGTGAGGTCGTCGAGGGGATCCTGCGGCGGTCGGACAGGGACGGGCGGAACAGCCTGGGTCTCGTGCTGGCGGCGGCGCTGATCGGCACGGCGGCAGCGCAGGGCGAGGCGGTAGGCGGTACCGTGCAGCCAGGCGGCGAGTGCCTCGGGGCGACTCAGGCTGGCGGCCTTGCGAGCCAGGATCAGGAAGGTTGCCTGCAGCACGTCCTCGGCATCGCGCACGTCGCGCAGCACGCGGCGGCAGACGCCCAGGACCATCGGACCATGCCGCAGCACCAGCGCGGTGAAGGCGGCCTCGTCACGACCGCAAGCGAAACGGTGTAGCAGAATCGCGTCGCTCTCGCCGAGCGCAGCGGGCGACGGCACCAGGTGCTCGAGTTGTCGCAGTAGTTGTTGCGGGCTGGCAGGCATGGCGAGGCTCCTCGGGAAGCGCGGGGAACCCCTCCCCCCAACCCCCTCCCCGAAACGGAGAGGGGGAGCAAGACAAACACTCTCTTTCTTCTCCCCCTCTCCGTTGCGGGGAGGGGGTTGGGGGGAGGGGTTCCCCGCTATTGCTGACTCCTCATCATACTCCCCGCTCGCCGGGAGTGCCGCACGCGATTTGGCGCGCTGGGCGATTGGCCTGGAGCGCCGGCCGGGCTACCATAGCCGGACGGTGATTTCCGCCCTGGTCCCTCCACAGGACAACGTATGACTTCCCCGCCGCGTCCCGACGGTGCCTCGGACAAGGTTCCGGAACTGGACCAGGTCGTCGAGCAGGTCGTCAGTGACGCACACGTCGCGGCGGAGGCCCTGCGTCCCGAGGAGCGGCAGTATCTTCAGGAGCACGCCCTCAAAAAGCCGATGGGCGTGCTGCACGTCTGGGCGCTGGGCGTCGGCGGCGTCATCACGGGAGCGTATTTCGGCTGGAACGGCGGCCTGGGCGTGGCGGGGCCGATCGGCATGTTGCTGGCCTCGCTGTTCGTCTGTGCCCTCTACATGACGTGGGTGCTGTCGCTGTCGGAACTGGCGGTGGCGATGCCGTTCGCGGGCGGGCCACTGGCCTACGGGCGGCGCGCCGTCGGGCCGTGGTTCGGCTTTGTGATGGGCTGGTCGATGTTCCTCGAATGTTTGTTCGCGGCCATCGGCACCGCCATCGCCACCGGCGGCTACATCGCCTTCATCCTCAAACTGTTCTGGACCGACATCGACGAGCGCGCCGTCACCGCCGCGGCGGCGCTGGCGACGGTCGCTCTCTTTGCGGCGGTTCAGTGGGTCGGCGCGCGGCAACAGGCGAAGATCATGGAGTGGATGACCTATGGCGCCATTTTCGCTCTGATATGGTTCTGGATCGCGTGTATCCCCGGCGTGCGCTTGGAACGGCTCTGGACAGCGCCGCTGCTGCCGTCGGGTTGGGAGGGGGTGGCCCGGGCGATTCCCTATGCGATCTGGTGGCTGGTGATCATCGAGCTGGTGGCGCTGGCCGCGGAGGAAACGCACACGCCGCACCGCACCATCCCACGCGGTCTGGCTCTGGCTCAGCTGACGCTCATCGGCCTGGTGGTGCTGACCTGGTTTTTCGCCTCGACCGCTGGGCTGGACTACCGGCGCACCGGCAACAAGGAGAACCTCTATCCGCTACCGCAAGTTTACCGCGAGGTCTGGGACAGTCAGGAACACCTGCCGCACCTGGCGGCCTTCTCGGTGCTGGCGATTTGCGGCATGATTGCCAGTTACAACGGCATGCTCTACGCCGTCAGCCGGCAGTCCTTTTCGCTCGGGCGTGCCGGCTATCTGCCTGGCTTCCTCGGCATCGTCCACCCTGTGCGACGCACGCCCATCGCGTCGATTCTCTTCTGGAGTCTGGTCGTGGCGGCCTTCGTGGTGTGGAACTTCTTCAGTAACGTGATCGTGGACGCCGCGGTCCTCAGTTGCAACTTGACCGCCCTGATCTGGTACGTGCTGGCAATCGGGTGTTTGTTCATCTTGCGCAAGCGCGAGCCGGACATGCCACGCCCCTACCGGGTGCCGCTGTATCCGTATCTGCCGGCGGCGGTCGTCATCATGAGCGTGTTCGCGGCGAGCGTGTATGCCTTGCTGTCCGAACCGTTGGTGTTATGGTTGACCGCCGGACTGTACGCGCTGGGCCTGGGTTATTACTTCGCCGTTGGGCGCAACTCTCTGGTGACCGCGGCACCGGAGGAACTGGCGGCGCGGGCGGCGGACCGGTCGTAGGTCGCGTTCCTCAAACAGCCGACAACAGCGCTATACGAGCCCGAAGCGTAAGCGAGGGACCGACAGCAGACAGTCCCTCGCTTACGCTTCGGGCTCGTACAGGGATTGCTGAACACGTTTTGTCCAGTTTCCTACCAGCGCCGGTAGTAGCCGCCGTAGATCACCGGCGCGGGCCGCTCGTAGATCACGACGGGCGCCGGCCGCGTGTAGATCACCGGCGCCACCTGCTGCCGCGTCTGCATCTCCGTGATGACGCTCTGACTGACGCCTTGCTGGCTGAGCCAAATAATCTGGTCGGCGGTCAGATTGTACATCGAACCCGTCTGGCGGATCTGGTTGATGATCGTCTCGGGCGGGATGTGGCTCTGTGTCATGTGAACGACGTCTTCCAGGGACAGCATCGAGCGCGCGGCGACCGCCTGCGCCGCCGCAGCTTGCCGGATCGCGCGATCTTCACGTCGGTCCTCAGCGTTCCCCACTGCAGCGCCTGTTGCCGCGCCCACGGCGCCGCCGACGAGAGCGCCAGCCACAGGGCGATGGAGAGCGGCGCCGACGATGGTGCCGCCGACAGCGCCCAGGATGCCGCCAGTGGCGGCACCCTGTTCGGTATTGCTCATGTTCGTGCAACCGCTCGTCAGTAGCAGCGCACTTATCAGCAGAGTTCGTTTCATGAGATCGCTCCCGATGAGGGCCGGGGCGAGGAAGTCGGCCTCGTGCCTGGTGAGCCGGGGCGGGGCCAGGCGAGCCCAGTGCAACGGCCCCACCGCCGGGCGGCGGACTATGCGGCAAAGTCGCCCCGCGGTCAAGGTCAGCCGCCGTGTCCCATCGCCGCAGGCGCCCTACAATGGCGAGATGAAACTCTCCGGAACCGCCCCGAAACAACCTTAACGTTCTTTATCGGCTTATCAGGAGCGACCACATGAAGCATGCTGCCCCGCAGCGCCCGGCCCTTCTGGCGAGATTTGCTCTCCTTTGCAGTCTTGTCCTGGTTGCCTCTCCCACCCATGCCCAGCAGCCCGCCCAGCCCCAAAAAATCACCACCGTCGAGGGTATCACCGAATATCGCCTGCCCAACGGCGTTCGCTTCCTCCTTTATCCCGATCCCTCATCTCCCACAATCACCGTCAACATGACCGTCCTCGTTGGCAGCCGCCACGAAGGTTACGGCGAGACCGGCATGGCCCATCTCCTCGAACACATGCTCTTCAAGGGCTCGAAGCTCTATCCAACGTCGAAGGATCTCGACGGCGCCATGCAGGCGCACGGGGCGGTCGATTACAACGCCACCACCTGGACCGACCGTACCAACTACTACGACACGCTCCCCGCCAGCGACAAGAACCTCGAATTCGCGCTGCGCATGGAAGCGGACCGCTTGCTCACTGCGTTCATCCGGCGGGAGGACCTGGTTCTGGAGATGAAGGTCGTCCGCAACGAGTTCGAGATCGGCGAGAACAATCCACAGACGATCCTCAGCCAGCGCATGATGGCGATCGCTTTTGAATGGCATAACTACGGCAAATCGACCATCGGCAACCGGGCAGACATTGAACGGGTGCCGGTGGACCGGTTGCACGCCTTCTACAAGAAGTATTACCAGCCCGATAACATCGTCCTGGTTGTCGCCGGCAAGTTTGACGACCAGAAGGCACTGGCTCACATCAGCAAATACTTCGGCGGTCTGAAAGCTCCGAATCGGGTACTGGAGAAAACCTACACGGAGGAACCGGCTCAGGACGGCGAGCGCTCGGTCACCTTGCGCCGCGTCGGCAAGGTGCCGGTCGTCGGCCTGATGTATCACATTCCTGCCGCGTCGGATGAGGACCATCCCGCCGTCGAGATCCTCAGCATGATCCTGGGTCAAACGCCGTCGGGCCGACTGTACAAGGCGCTCGTGAAAGAGAAAAAGATGGCCACGAAGGTTTCCTACGACGCGACGGCCTGGTACGACCCAGGCATCCTCGAACTCATGGTCAACGTCGCCGATGGCACCCCACCGGAACAGGTACGCGACTTCCTGATCACGGAGACGGAGAAGTTCCAGGCCAAACCGGCGACGCCAGAGGAGGTGGAGCGTGCGATTCGCAAGTACCTGGCGACTCGTGAACGACGGCTCACCAAGAGCACCTCGACCGCGACGGAACTGAGCGAATGGATCGGCGTCGGTGATTGGCGCTTGCTTTTCGTCCATCGCGACCGTGTCGCCAAGGTAACCCCCGCCGACGTCAACCGCGTCGCCGCCAAGTATCTCAAGCAAAGCAACCGCACCGTCGGCATGTTTCTGCCGACTCGGGAGGTCGCGCGCACGCCGATTCCGCCACGGCCCGACGTCGCGAAACTCCTCAAGGGTTTCACGGGCGGCAAGGGCATCGCCGAGGGCGAAGTCTTCGACCCGACCCCAGAGAACGTCGAGAACCGTGTCAAGCGTTTCAAGCTCTCCAATGGGCTGCAAGTCGCCTTCTTCCCGAAGAAGACCCGCGGCGAAACCGTCACGGGAACCTTGACACTCCACTTCGGCAACGAACTGTCGCTCCTGGGAACCAACACCGTCGCCGGCTTCGTCGGGCCGATGTTGACCCGCGGCACCAAGAACCGCTCGCGCGAGGAAATCCAGGACGAACTCGACATCCTGAAAGCCAGGCTCAATGCGGGCAGCGGTCTCGGCTCGTTGGGTGTGAGTTGGGAGACCAAGCGCGAGCTGCACGGCGACCTGCTTAAGTTGCTGCGCGAGATTCTGCGCGAGCCCACTTTCCCCGAGGCAGAGCTGGAAATTCTCAAGCAAAACCGCAAGCAGGGGATCGAAAAGGTCATGGTCGATCCGCAGGGTATTGCGTTCAATACCCTCACGCGGACGCTCAACCCACATCCCAAGGACAGCATCCACTATGTCCCGACCTTCGAGGAGTCGCTGGCGCGCCTCGCGAAGGTGCAGCGGGCCGATGTCGTCAAGCTCTACAGCGAACAGATCGGCGGCACCAACGGCGAACTGGTCATCGTTGGCGATTTCGATCCCGACGCGACCGTCAAGCAACTCGAAGCGATCTTCGGCGACTGGAAGAGCGCCGTCTCCTACCAGCGCATCCCGAACGTCCTCGTCGATGTCAAGGGCACGAAGCAGAGCATCAACACGCCCGACAAGGAGAACGCCGTCTACGGCGCCGCCATGCGTTTCGCCCTGAACGATATGGCCCCCGATTATCCCGCCCTTGAGATGGGCAACTACGTGCTGGGCGTCAGCTTCACGTCCCGCCTCATGGAACGTCTGCGCCAGAAGGAAGGCTGGTCCTACGGCACTGGCTCGCAGCTATCCGTCGGCTCGAAGGACAAGGTCAGCCAGTTCCTCCTGTACGCTTTCTGCAATCCCGAGGTCATCGATAACGTGGACAAGGGCGCTCTTGAGGAGTTGAATAAGCTGCTGAAAAGCGGCGTCACCGCGGACGAGCTGAAACTGGCCACCACGGCGTATCTTGAGGAGCAGCAAGTCGCGCGCGGCAAGGATGCGAGCCTCGCCGCGTCGCTGCGTGAGGGGCTCTACCTCGGTCGCACGATGGCGTATCAGGCCGATCTGGAGAAAAAAATCGCGGCGCTGACGGTCCAGGACGTGAACCGCGCGTTGGCGGCGCATCTCTCTTCTGGCAGGCTCGTGATTGTTCGCGCAGGCGACTTCAACAAAAAGAAGCAATGATTCATGGTCGAGAACGCCCCA
>DASPXY010001384.1:0-4103 GCA_035637055.1 Gemmataceae bacterium
GCAGGCGATTGGGTTTTCTTCTTCACCATCCACCATCCACCATCCACCATCCACCAGTTCCGGAGAATCCGATGCCAGCCAACGTCTACGAGTGCATGTTCCTGCTGGACACGAACAAGGTGTCCGGCGACGTTCCGAATGCGGCCAAGCAGTTGCACGCGATCCTGGAGCGCAACCAGGCCCAGATCCTCGCCGGCCGTCCCTGGGACGAGCGCCGCCTGGCGTACTCGATCGGCAAGCACAAGAAGGGGCTGTATTATCTGGCCTACTTCAATGCCGAGGGCAAGAACCTGCCCGCGCTCAAGCGCGATTTCGGCCTGAACGAGATGATCCTGCGCCATCTGATTCTGAAGGTGCGGCCGCAGATGGTCGATACCATGTTGGCGCTCGCCAAGGACGAGCATGCCCTGGCGCTGCAGGTAATTCACGATGAGCCGGGCGACGACGCCATGCACGGCGGCGGTGGCGGTCGGGGTGACGGGCCGCGCCGCGGCGGACGCCGTCAGGACGCGGACGAGAAGGAGGGCTGAGCGCGGCCGACGATCCCGCGAGGGCGGCAGGGCCTTCCTCGCTGAGCGGGAGTTCTGCTCGTCGAGGCAACGACTGACATTGCAGAACGTCGGCGGACGGATGTATACTACACTCTCGCTTCTCGATCAAGTGTGGGTCGGGAAGGGTTCCGCTGCATCAACTTCTTGCTCAGGAGACTGCCCACATGGCGCGCTTTCACAAACTGACGGTGATCGGACAATTGCTCAAGGATCCGGTTGTGCGGACCTTCGCGAACGGCGGCAAGGTCGCCAAGTTTGGCCTTGGCATCGATTTCACCCGGCGAAAGAAAAATCCCCAGACGGGCGAATGGGAAGGTGAATCCTTCATCATCGACGTGGACGTGTTCAATCGGGAGGGGAGCGGCTTCAAGATGGCCGACCTCGTCGAGTCGTCCCTCAAGAAAGGCAGTCAGGTCTACGTCGAAGGCCGGCTCAAGCCGAACGAATACACCGACAAGAACGGTGTCAAGGTGTTCAAGCCGGTCCTGGTCGTGGATACTATGCAACTCCTCGATCCGCGCCCCGATGGCAGTTACCCCTCGTCGGAAGAAGGCACGAGCGCCCCGCGGTCGGCGCCGGCGACTCGGCCCGCCCAGGCTTCCAAGGCTGCGGTGCCGGCGTATGACGAAGGCGAGCCGCACGAGGGCGGCAATCAGGAAGAGATTCCGTTTTAACCACCCAACAGGCACCCAGCACACAGGTTGACTTATGGCAGGCAAAATCAGGCAGCGGAATCAGGTCCACAAGGGCACTCACGGCGGCATGCAACTGGTCCTGACGGAGGACGTGCCCAACCTCGGCAAGCAGGGCGAGTTGGTCGAGGTCAAGGCCGGCTACGGCCGCAATTACCTCCTCCCCAACGGCAAGGCGACCGTCCCGAGCGCCCACAACCTGCGTCTGCTGGACCGCTACAAGCAGCGCGTCTCGCAGGCCCGCGAGGCGCGCATCGCCGACCTGAAGGTGCTCGCCGAGCAGATTCAGCGCCTGCCGCGCGTCGATATCCCGGGCGCCGAGGGCAAGAAGGCGTACGACCTGCCCAGCATTACCATCCAGGCGAACGCCAACGACGAGGGCCACCTCTACGGCTCCGTCGGCGCCCCTGAAATCTCGAAGATGCTCTTTGGCAAGAACCTGCGCGTCGATCCCGAGATGATCAAACTGACCGGGCAGATCAAAGAATGTGCCCTGTACGAGGTCGATCTGCAGCTGGGTTACGACATCCAGACGAAGGTCGCCGTCGCGGTCGTGCCGCTGAAACAGACCGAGAAGAAGTAAGCGATGAGCGAAAGAGGAGCGGCCGCTTCCCGCGACGTCGGGGAGCGGCTTGCTTGTTTGCTGCTCGCCGCTCATCGCCAGGGACGGAGGTGAGTCATGGCGGAACGAGAAGGCACTGATCGTCTCCCACCACAAAACCGCGATGCCGAGCGCAGCGTCCTCGGCAGCGTCCTGCGCGACAACGCCGTCCTCGATGACGTTGTGCAGATCGTCCGCACTCCCAATTTCTACACCGACGCTCACCAGAAGATTTTCGAGGCGTGCGTCAAACTGCGCGAACGCGGCGACGCGATCGACGTCATCACACTCACCGAGTATCTTCGTCAAGAAAAACAGCTCGAAGACGTCGGCGGTCCCCGCTACCTGGTCGAGTTGTGGGATGCTGCCCCCACGGCTGCCAACGCGGTCTACTACGCCCGCATTGTCCGTGACAAGGGGTTGGTGCGCAACCTGATCCATGCCAGTACCGAGATCCTGCGCGACGCCTACGACCAGTCCGCTCCAGCCAACGAACTCCTGGAAGGAGCCGAACGCAAGATCTTCGACATCGCCCAGATGGGCATATCGGGGAATTACATCAGTTTGCAGAACGCCCTGGACGAGGCGTATCGCCGGATCGACGCCCGCGTCGCGCGGGGACCGATGGCGGTCAGCGGCATTGCCAGCGGCTACGTCGATCTCGACGAGAAGACGGCGGGTTTCCAGAACAGTGAACTCGTCATCCTCGCGGCGCGTCCGTCGGTCGGAAAAACGGCATTTTCGCTCAATATTATCCGTAATATGATCGTGCAGGAGCAACGATCGGTCTTCTTCGTCAGCCTGGAAATGTCGCGGTTGGAACTGGCAGAGCGATTGCTGTGCAGTCAAGGGAAGGTCGATAGTCACCGTCTGCGAAAGGGACACCTGAACGCCGACGATATGCAAAAATTGGTCGAAGCGGGCGATGTCCTCAGCAAGGCCAAGTTGTTCATCGACGATAGCCCCGCCCAGGGAATGCTGCGCATCGCCGCCAATGCGCGCCGCCTCAAGATGCGGCAGAAACTTGACATCGTCTTTATCGACTATCTGCAACTCATCGAGCCGGACAACAAACGCGATAGCCGCCAGGAACAGGTGAGTGTCATCTCACGCCGCCTGAAGTTCCTCGCGAAAGAACTGGAAATCCCGGTCGTCGCACTCGCCCAGGTCAACCGTAGTTCCGAGGACCGGCAAGACCACAAGCCGCGATTATCGGACTTACGCGAGTCGGGATCTCTGGAACAAGACGCGGATACGGTCATGCTCCTGCACCGCCCCGACACCGAGCCCGGCCAGATCAACGAAACCATCGACGTCATCATCGCCAAGCAGCGCAACGGCCCGACCGACACGGTGACGCTCACCTTCGTCAAGCAGTTCATGCGCTTCGAGAACTACGCCGTCGAGGCACCGTTCAGTTACGGCAGCTGACTCGCGTTGTCAGCGCCCGACCTTCCCCGGTATAGTGACACCATTGAGGAAGCCCACGGGTTGCAACCCGTGGGCCTGGGGGTGACACGGTATGCGCGTCGGCATGGGACACGATACCCACCGTCTGGCGGAAGGGCGGCCGCTGATCCTGGGCGGCGTTCGCATCGAGCACGCGCGCGGCCTCGTCGGCCACAGCGACGCCGACGTCGTACTGCATGCCGTCACCGACGCCCTGCTCGGCGCCGCCGGCCTGGGCGACATCGGCGACGCCTACCCCGACACCGACCCCGCCTACCGCAACGCCGACTCGCGTGTCTTTCTCGAAGAGACGCTGGCGCGCCTGAACCGCGGCGGCTGGCGTGTTGTCAACGTGGATGTAACCGTCTTCGCGCAGCAGCCCAAACTCGGCCCGGTCAAGGATGCGATCCGCCGGCGGTTGGCGGAGTTGCTTGGCCTGGAAAGCGACGCCGTCAACGTCAAGGCCAAGACCGGCGAGGGCGTCGGCCACATCGGCCGCAGCGAGGCGATCGGCTGCGCGGCGGTGGCGCTGATCGAGCGCGTCGCGAAACCGGAATCGTGAGGTAGTGATGGGCCTGCGCGTTTATAACACATTGACGAGGCAAAAAGAGGACTTCAAGACGGTCCAGCCCGGCAAGGTCGGCATGTACGTCTGCGGCCCGACCGTCTACAAGCCGAGCCACGTCGGGCACATGGTCGGCCCGGTGATCTTCGACACCGTCAAGCGCTATCTCACGTACCTCGGCTATCAGGTGACCTGGGTGGTCAACATCACCGATGTCGATGACAAACTGATCGCCGCCGCGGCCA
>DASPXY010001385.1:0-6189 GCA_035637055.1 Gemmataceae bacterium
CTCTTGAAGCTCGAGGCGAAGCCCTGCTTCGTGCGGGACGGAATCGAGATGCGCGAGATGCAGCTGGAAGGCTGGAAGGCGAGCGAGCCAGGGCGCGGCGCGACCGTGCTGTACAAGGGACCGTTCCGGCAGGTGATCGACGACACCGGGGCGGTCTACCGGCGCGGCGAACGGGTCATGGTGGACGCCAGCGCCGCGGAGCGACTGCGTCAGGAAGCAGGCGGCGAGCAGGTGCTGGTCCTGGCGGCGAATGGGCAGGTGAAGCCGTAGTCAGAAGCCCTCGTCGGCCAGACGGCGCACCAGAGGGCCATAGCGCGGCGCCGGGTCGCGGAACAGACCGCGGTGGCGCGCCAACGGGTTGAACCAGTTCACCAGGCTCAGGTGGTCGCCCTCCCAGACCTCCAGGCTCTCGCCGTAGGTCGCCGACGCCACCGACACCACACCATCATTAGGGCCTTCCGTTTTGAGGACGATGCCGTGCGGCAGGAACCATTCCGGGTTCAGGTAGCCGCCGTCGTGCTGCCCCGCGACGGAAAAATAGCGAACCTCGGGCACGTCCGGCACGTCGCGATTGAAGGCGGCACAGTTCTTCGTCGTCAGGTCGTAGAAGCCCTGCGTCGGCACCCGAAACAGGTTCAAAATGGGCTTGACGAGACGCTCCAGGCGCGCGATGCCCCAATCGGCGAAGCTGGTGCCGCGGTGCGGCGTGCCGAGCGTGGTCAGCGTCAGGATGCGCTGCCGCATCCCCAGGTGGGTAATCATGTAGCGCGAGTCCAGGCCGCCCATGCTATGAGCGAAGAGGTGGACCGGCTCCGAGGGACTTTCGCGGTCGATAAACTCCTTCAACTGGGCGGCACGCACCGCGACGCCCGCCGTGGGCGTCAAGGCCGGGATGAGCACACGGTTGCCTGCCGCCTGGAGGAGTTCGGAAATCCCGGGGAAATAGGTCGCCAGCGTCCAGGAACCGAGGCGAATGCGGTCGAAGCCGCAAAAGCCGTGGACGAGGACGATGGGGGCACGCAGTTTTGGCACAATCATGACGACACCCAACATGTGAGCCGCCTGAAGATTATTGAAATTCTATGCGAAGCCCCCAGTCCTTCGCAAGCGGCCAACGTCGTTCTCCCCTCTCCCTTTGTGGGAGAGGGGAGAACGAACAGCCACCCGGCTTGCCCAGTTCGCGGGTGTGAATGTTGCTTGAAGACGCATTGTGGCCGGCGCGCCAGCCGCCTATAATCGCCCGGGAGAGAGAGGCGATCCGTTCGGGCAAACACGGGTCAGGTGTCATGAGCGTCGATTATGTACGACCGCGCGTGTGCGACCTGGTCTTCCAACTTTACGGCAGACCACTGCACCCCGAGCTGTTCGAGATCCTGGCGAGCCGCAAGGTGCGCCGCGAGGATTACGAGCTGACCATCTGGATCACGCGGACCGGCCACGTCCTCACCTGGGAGAACCGCGACGTGCTGCTGACCGAGGTGGCCGCCGCCGCGGACCAGCCCTTGCCGGAAAAACGCCGGCTGCTCAGTTATCGCCTGCGCGGCGAGCACGGCGGCACCCTCGCCTGCGCCCACGGCATCAGTTACCAGACTTCCTTCCAGGTCGAACTCCTCCAGCCGGAGATCTTCCTGCACGTTCACGAGGAGATCCTCGCCGACGGCGGCAAGCGCGGCTTGCTGCACAATTTCCAGCCGAACCACCGCCTCGCCCTGGCCCCCCTCGGTTTCGTGACCGTCGAAACCCGCGCCGGTTGCCTGTTCCTGTCCAGCTTCCATACTTTTCCCGAGGAGCACACGGTCGTCAAATCGCAATCGCTGATCGAGAAGAAACCTTGAAATCTCCGGAATTCGTCTCAATTTCCGCGAAAAGTCTTGCTTTCCCGGCCGCGAGCGCCTAAATTATTCACATTAACCCAATGCAGCCGCTGTTGGAATGCGCCTGCACAACCTTGACGTCGAGTCCAACGCAACGATGACCTCCCTTCGGACACTCATCCTACTGGACCTTCTGCTCCCCCTGACGGGGGACCAGTCCTGGGTGTGTTGTCGCGTGTGAGCGTGGAGAGGTTGCAGACAACAGCGGCCCTGGGACTAACAAGTTCCAGGGCTTTTTTGTTCCCGTGCATTCCCGCTTGCGGGTTAGCGCTACGTGTGTGCTAACCCGCAAGCGGGATCCACCCTAACGAGTCCACGACCATGACCGCCGGTAAAGCCACAAAAGACACCCTGATTATCTTCGACACCACTTTGCGCGACGGCGAACAAAGCCCGGGCGCGAGCATGAACCTCGCGGAGAAGCTCGAGGTGGCTCTGGCGCTGCGCGACCTTGGCGTGGACGTGATCGAGGCCGGCTTCCCCATCGCCTCGCCGGGCGACTTCGAGGCGGTCCAGGCCGTCGCCCGCAAGGTCGAAGGGCCGGTCATTTGTGGCCTGGCCCGCTGTCACCCCGACGACATCGACCGGGCCGCCGAGGCCCTGCGCGACGCCGCCCGGCCGCGCATCCACGTCTTCCTGGCCACCAGCGCCATCCATCGCGAGTTCAAACTCAACATGGCGAAGGACGAGATCGTCCGCCGCGCCGTCGAGGGCGTCAAGCGGGCGAAGGGCTACTGCGACGACATCGAGTTTTCGCCCGAGGACGCCGCCCGTACCGAACTGGACTTCCTCGCCGAGGTCGTCGAGCGCGTCATCGAGGCCGGCGCTACCACGGTCAACATCCCCGATACCGTCGGTTACGCTGTCCCCGAGCAGTACGCCGCCGCCATTCGCCATCTCAAGCAGAGCGTGCGCGGCATCGAGAAGGCCGTCATCAGCGTTCACTGCCACAACGACCTGGGGTTGGCGGTCGCGAACAGCCTGGCCGCGGTGAAAGAGGGCGCCCGCCAGATCGAATGCACGATCAACGGCCTGGGCGAACGGGCCGGGAACTGCGCCCTGGAAGAAGTCGTCATGGCGGTGCGGACGCGGGCCGACTACTTCGGCGTGCAGTCACGCATCAACACCAAACGACTCCTCCCGGCGAGCCGCCTGGTGTCGCACGTGACCGGCATTCAGGTGCAGCGGAACAAGGCGATCGTCGGCCAAAATGCCTTCGCCCACGAGGCGGGCATTCATCAGGACGGCATGCTCAAGGAACGCAGCACCTACGAGATCATGCGCCCCGAGGACATCGGCCTGCAACGGACCGAGTTGGTGCTGGGCAAGCACAGTGGCCGCCACGCCCTGCGGCAGCGCATCCGCGATCTGGGCTACCACCTCGACGACATTCAGCTGCAGCGCGTCTTCGAGAGTTTCAAGGTGTTGGCGGATCGTAAAAAGGAGATTTACGATGCCGACATCGAGGCGCTGGCCGAGGCGCAGATCCACACCGGGCCGGCGCTGTGGGCGCTGGAGGCGGTGACGTGCAACGCCGGCTCGGGCACCATTCCGTCCGCGGCGGTGTGCCTGTGGCACGGCGAGGGCCGCATTTTCCGCGAGTCGGTCATTGGCGACGGTCCGGTGGACGCGGTCTTCAAGGCGATCGAGCGCATCACCGGCATCGAGATCAAGTTGAAGGACTACCACGTGCGCAGCGTGACGGTCGGCGAGGACGCCCAGGGCGAGGCGCAGGTGGAGGCGGAGTACCACGGCAAGACGCTGCGCGGCCGCGGCGTCAGCACCGACATCATCGAGGCGAGCGCGCTGGCGTTCTTGCAGGTCATCAATCGCATCGCCTCGCGCGAGGCTTACGAGAAGCGCATTCACTCGACGGCGCCGCCGCCGCGCGAGCCAGCCGAAGCGGTCGCCGCTCAGGCTTGAGCGATTGCGGAGTGAAAAAGGTAGAAGCCCGGGACGCCCCCTCCCAGGCTGCCCGCTCTTCGTGGTGGGCAGCGCGATCTCCCTCTGCCGCCCCAATTGAGTGGAATCGGTGAAAGTGGTCAAGCTGGGAAACCAGGGCTTGACTTCTCGGAAAGGGGCGAGTACAAGCGCTCCATCGCCGCACCTCACAGGACTCCCAGCAGGGGAAAGTGCGATGGAGTGTACGCCTGCCACCCCCCCCTCACCTGATTTTTTTGCACCAGCCTGGCGGTGGTCGCACTATTCGCTGCCTGAGAGTGGCCATGCTGCCGGCTCCTGGCAAGGTTCAAGCTACGCGGCTGGAGGCGGCTTTGGCTGCCCTACTTGGTGTCTTTTGCACTCCCGAATGTCCATCTGTCCTCTTCGGAGATGAGTGTTTCTGGCCGTCTGGCTCCTGTGGGGGCAACGGCCGCTCGGTGCGTGCTTGATCCCGGGCCGCTTCCCAACGAAGAGTCCAAGGTGAGAACAGGAGGTGTTTCATGGGCCGGTTGCTCTTCTGCTCGCTTGCCCTCGTCGGTAGCGAATTCTTGACTGTCCCGGCCACTGCCCAACCTGCGCTCCCAGGACCGATGCGGGTCCAAGAGTCGAAGCCGGTGACGGTGAAGGATGCGGAGTTTGTCGCTGTCGCACAGACCCATTGGGCACCGCCAACGCCGGACCGAATGTTTGCGCCTGTTGTTCCCCTCGACATTCAGCTGCGCATCACCAACCTCAGCAAGAGCGCCGTCCGCTTCCATACTGGGAACACTTTCGGAGTCAAGATCTTAAAGGCAGACGGCAAGGAGGTGAAGCCTCGCAGCGGTTGCAGCGGCACGATCTTGACGAGGCCAATTTTGCTTCCTGGGGGCGCATCCTATTCGCTCTGGCGCCGGGCGGAACTCCGTCGGGACGAGAAAACTAAAGCATCCGAACTAGTCTACTACGACGGAACCGGGTCGCAATCGATTATCGGGCCGCTTGAGACCGGCCACTACAAATTGGTTTTTTGGTATGCGGTATCGACTGACAGGCGGACAAGCCCGAAAAGCGCTGATGTCGCAAGTTGGGCCGGAGAGGTCGTGACGGAGGAAGTGCCCATCGAACTTGTCGAGGAGACAACCCGGGGACTCCCGATCGACATCGCGGAGAAACGCGCCCCCCAGGTTCAAAAGGTAGTCAACGAGGTGCTTCGGATCCGTGAATCAAAGCCGGTGACGGTGAAGGACGCCAAGTTCGTCGTCGTCGCAGAAAGTGACTGGAGATTGGGAAAGGGCGATGTCCCCATTAACATCCAGTTGCGCATCACGAATGTTGGCAAAACTGACTTGCTCTTCCGCACTTTTGATACGTTCGGGCTGAGCCTCCTTAACGCAGACGCCAAACGGATCGAACCGACGGGCGGGCGCAGCGGCACCATCTTCACGAGACCGATTGTGATCCCCAAGGGCGCATCCTACTCGCTCTGCCGTAAAGCGGAACTGCGTTGGAATTCCGGAGCCAATGCAAGTGAACTGTTCTATTGGGACGGGACGGGCTCCGAGGTGGTCTTTGGGCCACTGAATCCAGGGCACTACAACCTGAGTTTTTGGTATAGCACATCCCTGAACCCACGGCCCCGAGCGCTCCTCAGGCCAGAACGACAGAGGGGGGATCCCCCGACGTGGTTCGGACAGGCAGTGACGAGCAATGTGCTTATCGACCTTCACGACCGTTAAGACTTCACCATGTTTTTACTGGGAGACAGGGGTAAACGAACATGAGAACTCACCGTAAACGGCGCGTGTGCCTGGTGGTCGAACAGTTGGAAGAGCGGTATACTCCGGCATACCTTGACTATTGGGAGCAGCTCCAACTCGTCGGAGCCAACAATAACACCGGTGTTGTAGACGGTTTCCGACTTCAGGCGGAACGTCGGACTTTCTCAGAAACCTATTTCACCCCCGACATGAATCTCGGCGTGGTAGAGCAGTGGGTGAACTCCAGCCCCACGACTTTCCAACAAATCCAAGAGCCCACACAACAGGAGCGGACCATATTATACAGGCTGTTCGGAAGAATCAATTGGGCTGTCTCTGCGCAACCCTTGGCAGACAACTCGCTACTCATCACAGATGCCGAAGCGCTTTCGCCTCCTCATGAGGTTCCAGGAGCAAGGCCCAGGGTCGGTCAGTCACTTTTCCTTAAGTATGACCCAAACCCTCAGAATGTCCCAAATCCTGGAAACCCTCCCGCGGCCAGCATTCACTGGTTGCAATTCATCACAGTTAACGAACCGAGGCGTGGGAATCCGGCCGGGGTGCCCCGTATTGACAATGACGGAAGCCAAATAACGCCTTTTTATGACCGCGTTTTCGCTGGAGCCGCGGACGGTACG
>DASPXY010001386.1:0-2251 GCA_035637055.1 Gemmataceae bacterium
CCGGAACATCTTCGGAAGACGCCGCAGCAAGCTGCCGCGACGTCCGTGCTGCTCGCCGCATCGCCGCTGGTCGAGGGGGTGAGTGGACGCCATGTCGACCATTGCAACGAGGCGCCGGTACGACACGAGCGGCCCCAAGGCCTCTCCGATGGCGTGGCCCCCTATGGCACTGGGCAGCGCCAATGCCGAGCGGCTCTGGCATATGGCACCGGCTCTCACGGGGCAGAGGGAATGAGCGACGCATGCAGTCCAAACCCCAGCTCGCCTACGAAATCGCGAAGCTCCCTCGCGAGCTTTCGACGAACCCTCGCGAGAGTTTCACGAGCCCGCTGTCACCTCTTTGAATTAAAGGCTTTTAGGAGTGGCACTCGGCTTGCCGTCGTCTCTCCGGAGAATGCCGAGTGAGAAGCCGTCCACACCGTGCGGCATACCACGTTCTTGGCTGGAGGCCAGCGCATGCTCAGCATGACCCTGCAGGCCGCTGATACGGTCTCGAGTATCTTCGCGCCCGTATCCACGCCGGCCGCCAAAGAAGCGGACCTGGCCAAGATGGTGCCCGTCCTGAGGCGGTCGTGTTCGTGGTCGTCGCCGGGCTGGTGGTCTACAGCGTGGTGGGCTCTGGCTTGATCGTGAAACATCATGCCGACGCCGGCGCCACCGTGCCCCCACGCGCTCCTGCCGCAGCGCCGGCACCGCGGGCTGCAGTGGCCGGTTAGGACCCGTGTCTTTGCGGAGCGAGCGACATGAGCGGCTGGTCCGCGGCGTTCGACCTGGTGGTTGCCGTCGGGGCCGTTCTCCTCGGCAGCTTGAGCCTGGCTCACCCCGCGTGGGCCCAGGCCGAGGCCCGTGGCGATTCGGGGCACGCTGCTCGCTCGAGCGACTCGTTGCCACCGCCCGGTGCGGCGACGCCGCAACGGAAAGCCTTCTATTTCTACCCGGTGCCCACCGGCGAACAGCTGACCGGCCTCAAGCTCACGCTGGTCGGCGCCTATCTCTGGCGGACCGCTCTGGACGGCACCACGCGCCCGAGCGCGATTTTCCATCATTCGGCCTTCACCACGAAACATCAGGTGCTGATCGGCTTCGGGGGAGACCTGTGGGCTCCCCAGAACACGCAGCACCTCAATTTCGGGATCGAGTACTCCCGGTTCCCCGCCCCGTTCTTCGGCATCGGCCCGCGCACCCCACAGGCGGCGCAAGAGCTGTTCACCCCGCGGACGTTCGCCCTGGGGTTTACGGCGCAACGAGAGATCCGGCCCCACACGTTAGTCCAGCTCGGGCTGCACTTCCTGCACACGTCGGTCGTCGACCAGGTCCCCGGTGGGCTCCTGATCGCGGACACCATCCCGGGAAGCACCGGCTACACGGGAGTCGCGCCGGAAATCGGCCTGGTGTTCGACAGCCGCGATCGACTCTTCGACCCGCGAAGCGGTGCCTTCATGGAGGCCCACGTGCGGCTCAATCTGCCGCCGCTCGGGGGCTCCACCGGCTACCAGCTCTATCTGCTCGACGCGCGGGTCTATAGGCCCATGCGACCCGGCTCGGTTCTCGCCATGCAGCTCGCGTTCTCGGGAGCGTCCGGTACGGTGCCGTTCGAGGAGTTGCCGCAGCTGGGCGGCGGCGAGCTGCGCGCGTACGTGTTCGGGCGCTGGCGCGACCGTGCCGCGCTGCGGGGCCAAGCGGAGTGGCGCCAGCACGTAATCTGGCGCTGCGGCGTCGTTGGCTTCGTGGCGGCGGGGGTCATCGGGCCCGGTGTCTTCTCGTTCGGACCGGTGCGCCCGACGTACGGAGCCGGCTTCCGGTTCAACCTGTCGACCAAGGAAAACGCCAACTTCAGCATGGATTACGCGCGGGGGCAAGGGGCCAGTGCACTCAGCTTTGGGTTCGCCGAGGCGTTCTAGCGATGCGGCACGCGTGGCTTCTCTGCGTCGTGGGTCTGGGGATGTGTTCGCGCCTCTGCGCCCAAACGCCTCTCAGCTTCCGCGATGCGCTCGGCCTGACCGACCAGCACAACCAGCAGCTCCGGGCCGCCGAGGCGCAGGTCGAGCGGTCCCGTGCGACGCGATCAGCGGCGCGGGGCCTCTACTTCCCGACCATCAGCGCCAACGGCATCTACGCCCACATGAACGATCGGCTCTTCGTCGCTCTCGACGGACTGCGGCCGGTGCTCTCCGCCCTCAACCCTACGGTGCCGATCCCGCCGCTCACCGCCACCGTGCTGGAAAACGATCCGTACCGCATCGGCCTCAGC
>DASPXY010001387.1:0-2390 GCA_035637055.1 Gemmataceae bacterium
TCCGGACCTGGGCGACGACTTCCGCCGCCTCGGCAACGAACTGCTCGGACTCGCCCGCGAGGAGCGCGACCCGGCCCTCCTCAACGCCGCGCGCCTCGTCCTTGCCCGGGCCGCGAAGTACAAACCGCCGTCGGCGAACCGGGCCAAGGAAGTTGAGGCGAACCTGCGGCAGATCGAGGAAAACATCGCCGCCCACCAACTCAAGCAGCGCACCCTCGCCCGCGTTACCGCCAAGCTCGAAGCGCCCTCGGCGGCCGCCGTTCAGGAAGCCCGTGCGCTTGTGGCCGAGGCCGGGCTGGCGAAGGATGCCGACGTCAAGGCCCTCCTGGAGAAGTTGCCCGAGGCGCACCGCCTGAGCGTCACCTACACGCCGGCCCGCGAAGGCCCTAGCTCGGACACCCAGGCCGAGGAAGCGGATCCCAGCATTCTCATCGTCCCCCCATTGCAGAGGCCACAAACCGGCCTGGCGCGATCCCCGCGGCCCGTGCTGGCGCTGGCGCGCGGCGTGCTCTACGCCCTCGAACCTGACCGCGGCGACGTACGCTGGGCCGTACGAGTCGGCGCCGATACTACTACCTTGCCGCTGTGGCTGCCGGCGATGGCCGCCGCGCCCGATCAGGTGCTCGTCCTCTCCTCGGACAGCAAGACGCTCTGCGGTCTGGATGCGTTGACCGGCTCGACACGCTGGTGCCGTCAGCTCACTGCCCCATGCCTGGGCCAGCCTGTGCTGGTCGGCGGGCGGGTCTTCGTGCCGACCTCCAGCGGCCGCGTCGATGAGGTCGAGGTCACGAGCGGCACGCTGCTGGGCTATTACGAACTGGGGCAGCCCTTGACGGTCGGCGGGGTGCAGCAGCCCGGCACGCCCCTCGTCTACTTCCCTGCCGACAATTTCTGCGTCTATGTCCTGGATGTGGCCAAACGCACCTGCGCGGCGGTGCTGTACTCGAACCATCCCAGCGGTTCGCTGCGCAGCGCTCCGATCGTGCTGGGCGGCTCCGGTCCGAGGAACTATCTCCTGTTGAGCCAGGCGGACGGCCTCGAAGCGATGCGGGTGCGGACGTTCGCACTCCCGGTCTCCCCCGACGCCGCGGCGCTGGAGCCGGTGTTGTCCCTGCCCGGCTGGGCCTGGTTCCCGCCGGCGTCCGACGGCGAAAAGCTGGCGCTGGTGACCGACGCCGGCGCGTTCGTCGTCTGCCAGATCGAGCGCCGGCGCGACGACTCCGCGCCGCTTGCGCCTCTCTATCAGCGGCACTTCAAGCCCACGGGCGGCCGCGCGTGGGGTTCCTCAGAGCGGGCGCAGCTGGTTCACGCCGACGGCCAACAGTTCTGGGCGCTGGCCCACGGCGGGCTGTATCGTCTGCAAACGATATTCACGAGGCAAAATGGGCCAGATCTTACGAGTCCCGGTTCGGAACTCGCGGCGCTCGGCTCGCCGCTGCATGCCGGTCAGGTGCGGACCGACGAGCAGGGGCGGACCGTGCTGTATCTGGTGACGCAGTCGGTCAGCGGTCAAACGTGCCTGGCGACGGCCGTGGACGCGCAGCAGGGCGAGATTCTCTGGCAGCGTCAGCTCGGCCTGGTCAGTCGCGGCCAGCCGGTCGCGATCGGGGAGCGCGTCCTCGCGGCAGATCAAGACGGCGGCCTGTTCCTCTTCGATGCGTCCCCCCAGCCAGGGGGACACGCCTGGCGCCTGGCCGGCCGCAAGCTCGCCGGTACGGCGGCCGCGCAAACTGGCTCCTTCCACTTGCTGGCCAGCGCTGACGGCAACACTGCCTATGCGATCACGAGTTTGCGCCGCGAGTCCGGCCCGGCCCTGAGTGTCCGGATATTCCACAAGGGCAAGGCGCCCGAACCGGCGGAGCAGTTTGCCCTGCAAGCTCCGCTCGCGGGGACGCCCGCCGTCGTCGGGAACGGCCTGATTCTGCCGCTGGACAACGGCATTCTGTTCCGCCAGTCGCTGGTCGGTGGTGTACTCAGCGGGCCGAACTGGCGCGCCGCCCACGCCGACGCTCACGCGGCGGGGTATGGCGTGGCGCTCGGCGGTGAGGAGTTTCTGCTGACCGACGGCAGTAGCGGCCTGGCGCGGATGTTCTGCGATGGCAAGAGGTGGCAGACAAAGGCCGAAGGCAAGGTGGGCAGCCGCATCGTGTCGCCGCCAGTGGTGTTGCCGCCGCGGGAGGCAGGTGGCGAGATGCGCTTTTGCGTGGCCGACGCAGCCCAGACGGTGACGCTGCTGGACAATGGCCTGCAGAAGGTGCGGGAGTGGGAGTTGCGCGGCCGGATCACCACGGGGCCGTTTGTGCGCGGTCAGCACATCGGCTGCATCCTCGACCATCGCCGCCTCGTCTGGCTGGATCCGCAGAACCCGACACCCCTGCCAGACAAGATCT
>DASPXY010001388.1:0-3510 GCA_035637055.1 Gemmataceae bacterium
CCCGAGGGCGGCCCGACTCGGGACGGCACGCGCTCCGGAACTCGTCCACGACAGCCGTGAACCTTACGTCAAGCACGATGAACTGGTTGCCATCGAGTTCCGCACACCCGACGGGGAGAAGCCCATCGGCATCGTGGTGCAGTGGAATTGTCACCCCGAAACGCTGTCGAGCAAGAACACGGAGGTCAGCGCCGACTTCGTCGGCTACACCGTCAAACACCTGGCGGAGAAGTATTGCTGTCCCGTGGTTTACCTCACCGGCACGGTCGGCGGTTTGATGACCTCGCTGCACCTGGAAGTCAAGGATGAAAAGGGTCGCAAACTGGCGGACGGCACCTTCGAGAAAACGGAGCGCTACGGCCGGTTGATTGGCGGTCTCGCCGAGAAGGCGCTCAAGGCGGGCAAGCCGGTGAAGTTGCTGCCGCTGGAAGCGCGTGCGCGGGAGGTGTTCCTGCCGGTGGACAACAAGACCTACCTCACCCTGCAGAAACTGGGGGTCTTCAAACGGCAGTCGTACCTGTGGCGCGACGATCCGTACAAGGCGGAGGCGGTGGGCGCCGAGATGCCGGCCAAGGGCCGGCTGTGTATCCGCAGCGAGGTGGCCTGGCTGCGGTTGGGCGAACTGGATATAGCTGCGATTCCGGGTGAAATTTATCCGGAATTGGTGCTGTCGAAGGTGCAGGATCCGCCCGACCCCGGCGCCGACTTCCCGCAGGCGCCGATCGAACCGGGTATCTACGCGCAGTTCCGCGGCCCGCATCGCATGCTGATCGGTCTGGCGAACGACGAGATCGGCTACATCATTCCCAAGCGCCAGTGGGACGAAAAGGCGCCTTTCTGTTACGGCCGCGACCGGGCGCAGTACGGGGAAAGCAATAGCCTCGGTCCGGACACCGCGCCCATTCTGTGCCGTGCCTTCAAGGAGTTAGTCGAAGGGAAAAAGTGACAAGGTGACAAGGTGACAAGGTGACAAGGTGAAGGGGAATTACGCTCCGTCACCTTGTCACCCTGTCACCTTGTCACCTTGTCATCCTCAGGGCTGATACGCCATCGGCGGCGCTGGCGCCGGCGAGGGCACCAGGCGCGGCGCCGGCGCCAGCGGGAGCGAGCCGTTCTCTGGACCGTGCGGAACCGCCGGAACCGCCGGAACAGCAGGGAGACCAGGAGCCATCGGCATGCCCTGCATCACCGGGGCGCTGGGCGGGAAGAGCATTGGCCCTTCCGTCATCGGCCCCGCCGGCCCGGAGTAGCTATCGACCGCGTCGGGGCAGCAACCGCCGCCGGACGAGCAGCACGGCGTCGCCGGACAGCAGGTGGATGGCGCCCAGCATGCGGGCCTCCATAAATTCATACAGCCGCTGACAAGGCTGAGGCCCCCCGCCACCAGCAGCGAGGCGAGACGTCTGCGCAGCATAACGGTTCCTTTATGGGTAAGGTTCGGAAAAGGGGGCGCGAATCGCGCCGAGGATGAGAGGGGAACCGCTCAGCGCCCCACCTCCCGCCGGGCTTTCACCCGTGCCCTAGTATGATGCGCCAGGAACCGGGTCAGGGCAAACGCCCTTGAGGGGAAAAGAAACTGGGGAAGGCAGGTAGTCCGCGGGGAACTCCGCATAACCCGTGCCAGGCGCGCCGCTCGCGCCTCGCGTTCACCGCGCGCCGCCCCTTCTCCCATCGTCCTCAGCACGTCGAGTGAAAGAGACCGCCCACTGGTTGCGTTTCCGCCAACCGGTTGTACAGTTCGACGGCCGCCCGCGTCTCCTCGACGTGGACGGCAATGCCGCGTTCGCGCAGCATCTCCAGCGTTTCCGGACAGGTCTGCAGCACCAGCTGCATGCCGCGCGTCAGCACCACGACCTGACTGCCCTTTTCGAGCAGTTCCTCAACGTCGGCCGGCTGAATGCCGGGAACGTGGTGCGTATCGGTCTCGGTCCAGTCCCACGCCCGCCCGCCGCCGGGATACAGCTTGAAGTCGCGGCCGGTGCCGACCCCCTGGACCTCCATGCGGCCCCAGGAGATGTGCGTGATGCGCGGCGAACGTGCAGCACTGCGGCGCTCGGCGAACCACTCCGGCAGCCGTTGCGCCAGTTCCTCGGCGAACTTGCTGCGCGGCAGGACGATATCGCAGCCGGCTGCACGTGCCGCGCGCAGCGTCGCCGTGTCCACATGAGCCCCATACGCGACGACAAACGGTGGCGCCTCGCCCTGACGGAGCTTGCCCAGGAGCGCCGCGATATCCAGCCCTGGGTTCGCCAGGTCGAGGATTACGCAGCGCGCCGGCTGTCGTGCGGCGAGTTGCTCCAGCGCTGGCTGGGACTTCGCCGTCGTGACGCTCAGTCCCAGCTGTTGCGCTGTGGTGGCGATGCGACTGGTGAAGATCAGATCATCCGAGAGCAGCAGACCGGCCATTTCGGTAGACATGACCATACCCGCCAAAAGAGAGGTCAAATCTGCTTTGTGCAAAACTCCGGAGCGCGGGCGTCTCGCCCGCTGCCAAGCCGCCAGGCTGCGGGCGGGACGCCCGCGCTCCAACGGTTGAGGTCTCAAATCGCTTCGGGGCCGCGCTCGCCGGTGCGGATGCGAATGCAGTCATCGAGCGGCAGGATGAAGATCTTGCCGTCGCCGATGCGGCCCTCGGCGCCGGTGCGGCCCGCCTCCATGATCGCGTTGACGGTCGGCTCGACGAAGTCCTCGTTGACGGCGATTTGAAGTTGCACCTTGCGCACCAGGTTCACCGTCAATTCGTGACCGCGGTAGACTTCCGAGCGGCCCTTCTGCCGGCCGAAACCCTGCACGTCCACAATGGTGAGGCGAAACACCTCGACCTTGCTGAGGGCTTCCTTGACGGCTTCGAGCTTCGCCGGCTGGATGATCGCGAGGATGAGTTTCATGGTGGTTGTGGCAACTACTCTGGGGTTGGCGGAACCCCTCCCCCCAACCCCCTCCCCTGCAAGGAGAGGGGGAGCAAGCCAAGCAGTATCTCTTCTTCTCCCCCTCTCCGTTGCGGGGAGGGGGCTGGGGGGAGGGGTTCCGCCAATCCGCAAGCGGGTTGGAGATGGTTACGCCCCGGCGCCCGGCACCGCGACCGGCGGCACCGGCAACGCCATGTCCCACGCCAGGTTCGGCGGCATCAGGTTTTCCGTCGAATTCAGGGCCTGGTCCCACGTCACCACCCGACCCGTGTACGCCGACATCCGACCCATGATCGCCGTCAACGTGCTGTGAGCCACGTTCTGCAGGTCGTTGATCGGCCGGCTGTTGCGGATGCTGTTGATCAGCGCCACGTGTTCGGCCTGATACGGTTCGTTATCGGTGCCGCGCGGGAACGTCCATGCCCGTTCGCCGCGGATCGAATGGCCGGGCGACGACGTCCACGTGCCGCGCGTCCCCGTCACCGCTTCCGACACGTTGTTCGCGCAACCCGGAATCTGACGGCACATGCTCAGCACACGGACGCCGTTCGGATAGTCGTAATCGATCGCGAAGTGGTCGAAGATGTGGCCGAACTCCGGC
>DASPXY010001389.1:0-6458 GCA_035637055.1 Gemmataceae bacterium
CGCCCGCCGAAGAGCTGCACGGTGCGGGGGGTGGCAGCGTAGGCGCTCACCGATCGGGCCGATGCGCCCTTCCATTGCAGCCCGGCCAGGTAGATCGCGCGGCCGAAGTCAGGCTCCGGGCCGCCCGGCCGACCGACCGCCTTGGGTTCGGTAAGCGTCGGCACCGGGCGGGCAACGAGCTTGACCGTCCGGACCCGGTCCTGCTCGATAAGAGGCCCCACGGCGCGACCGAGGTTTGAGAGATCGCCGCCGGACAGCACGCGGGCTGCTTGCTCCCGGGTGAACGCCGGGGCCGGCACCGCCAGCGCACGCAGGAACTGCCTTTCCTTCTCGGGGTTCATGAAAGGCTCCTTCGGAGTAGAGAACAAGTCCAAGAGTCCCCAGAGCGTCCAGGCCCGGGACGGCTGCTTCTTCCGGGCCGCCCGCTCGAAGAGCTTTGCCAGTTCGGCCCGAAAGTGCGGGTCGCAGAGGTTGCAGTCATACTCGTGGACCAGGACCGAGGCGACCTTCCGCGGGTTGAAGCCGAGGCGCTTCAAAAAGCGGCGGCCGGCACCAGGGGCGTTTTCGCCGTAGACGCTCCAGCCGCAGTGAGTAGCCAGGCAGCCCTGGCCGTCGCGCTTGCCCTGGAACTTCCTGCGGACCAGCTCGGGCGAGTTCGAGCGGAGCTTCTCGGCTATCGACAGCAGACACTGCGCGCCGAGATGGGTCTCCCATCTCGGAAACTCGCGGAGCAGTTGCGGACTAAGGCTCATCGGCGTTCTCCTTGTCTCGGGAATCAGGGAGGAATGAAAACTCTCACACCACCGGACCGGCGGCTTAGCGGCGGCGTTGCTTTTTGCGAAGGTGGCCACAGTGCCCGTCCGAGTCGTTTGCCTCCTTGGGGAATCCAACCAGCCACCAGACCATGCTCATGGCAGTCGAGGCGATGACCAGCAGCGCCCAGAAAAGCACGAACCAGATCAGAACCTCCGGCCAGTCGAAGTACCAACAGCCGTTCACAGTTCACCTCCGTGGCAAGTCGTTTTGTTTCCGGGCGCGAGGGCTAGAGCGGTTTGCGTTTGTCAGTGGCGGCAAGTTGGAAACTTGCCGCCACATCAGACCGCTACACCCGCCTGCAAACCGCTCTAGCCCGCACCCGGATGCCTGAGTGCCCCCTCGCCGCGCTCAGCGAGCAGCAGACAGCAGCGGATGATCTCGTCCTCGTACCGCCCGCCGCCCTCGGCGAAGAGCCGGCGTGGTACATCTCGGCGACCAGGCGCTTCGCCCTCAGGTCGTGAGTCACCCAGACTCTTCTCTCGCGGGCACAGAACCGGATGAAGTCGATGTCGGGTGCCCGGCCAAGCCCCGCCTCGTGCGCAGTGGTCACGTCGATCTCCGACTCTCGGAGCGCCGCCGCGACACGCCCGCTCACGTTGACATCCAACAAGAACCGCGGTCCGGGGCGGGAGAGTTCGCCGGGAACGAAGCTGACCGGCGAGCCGCGGGGCGGGTGGACCCGCCGCCGGGCCTTCTTCGCCTTCCCCGGGGTGACTCTCGGTGGGCTTTGTCCCTTCGCGGCCATCCCGTATGTGGGTTTCGGGCCAGGGAAGGCCTTGCCCGTCGAGACATCGGTGGGCCGGCCCGCATCGGCGAGGCTCCGGAGGAGTTCAAACGCAAGCCCCACCACGAAGTAGGCCAGGAGCCAGCCGACGGGAGTGAGCATCAGCATGACCAACCCCAGCCCCCACCCGCCCGGCGCTGACTCGTCCACGGAAAACCCTCCGGAGCTTGAGTTCCGCCCGGATCGCGCGGAGGACCTCTCGGCGAAACTCCGGGCAGGTATCCCAGTTCTCGACTACTGCCGACTCTCGCAGATTGATCAACAGCAGGAAGGCGATGCCCGGCCGGTCGCTGTCGCGGCAGGCCGGATGGAGGCGGCCTGCCCACTCCGCCAGACAGCCGTTGCCTTGCCGGTCAGCGAAGGCGCGGCGGATGACGCGACCGGAATCGGCCCGGATCTCGCGCCCCAGCAACCGCAGGGCGTGCCTGGAGATGTTCGGCACCCAGTGGATGAGCCATTCCCTGAGCCACGGTTTCATCGGGTCGTTCCTTTCGGACTGGCGAGTTGCTCGGGACGGGTGGGAGCATTCACATCGCCCACCCAAACGTCCGATTACTCGCGGACTTCGACATGTCGTTTCACGTCTTGAACATCTTCCACAGGAGAACGAAGGCAGCCAGGCCCACCCGCAGGACCGCCCAGACGAACCACATCGCCAGAATGAACGCGAACGGTTCCAACACAGAGCCCGCCATCGCACACCGCTTTCAGTTGGTCCGGCAGTGGGGCGGGTGCGGGTTGGCCACGACAGCCGCCTGCACCCGCCGCGGACACACCTCACGCCGACACCCGCAGGAATGACAGCAAGCGCCGCCAGGCCGAGCGCTTCGGCGTTGGCTCAGACTGCCAGGGCGCCTCCCCGGCCTCCCGCTTCTGGTCGAGCACCCCCCAGCCGGTGAGTACGTAGCCGCCGTCGAGCACGACCGCCGGGTCGAGGGCGTTCAGGTCGCGCTCGGTGTGCTCCCACGCCTCGGTCCCCAGGTCACGCTCGATAATCCGCTCCTTGGTCTGGGTGCCGGTGACAAACCGCAGGTGCGGCCGGAGCCAGGCCGGGACCAGGCCCCAGGCCTCCCCCACCCGCTGTGGCAGGAAGAAATCCCTCGGCCGCCCTTGGTGCTCCTTGGCTTCGATCACTTCGTGACGGTGGACCGCGTGGCGGTAGGTGTGCGTGCCGGTCCAGACTTCGTTGCCGTTTCGCCACTCGGACCGCACGTCGTCGTGGCAGACGACAACCTCACGGAAGAACGTGAAAGAGCAGGAGGTCGGGGCCGACCAGGTGATACGGCCGACGATCTCCTGCTCCACGCAGCGGTCAAGCGTCGCGTAGAGGGCCAAGACGAGGGCGGCGATGTTGCCGCGGATCGCCTGAGCCCAGTTCGAGTAGCAGTCTTCGAGCGGCAGCCGCGGGTTGTAGCCGTCCTCGGTGCAAATCCCCGACGGCTCGTAACCCATCCGCTTGACGAGGGCATCGGTGCGCGCCTTGAGGGTGCGGCGGCGCAGTGTGTTGGGGACGAGTTTTCCCAGGGACCGATACTCGACGTTCATCCGGGCGAGCCCCTCAAAGAAGCGCCAGAGCTGATCGCCCTTGTCGGCGACCGTCGTCAGGACGGTGAGGTAGCCGTCGTACATCTCCTCGTGCGAGGGGTAACCGCTGGCCCCGCGCTTGGCGAAGGAGAGCCGGTTCCAGAGCGACTCCTCCAGCCGGGCGGCGTGGGCGGGCTTGGGCCGCAGCTCCGCGGCGACCGAGGCGACCGACGACACCTCGTCTTCTGGGCGCGAAGACAGCCGGAGTGGGATGCGCCGCTGGGGGACGACGGTGATGGGGATCGGCTTGGCGGTCAGGGTCACGATTCACTCCTTTCAGGGGTATGGACCTTGGGCGGCCGCCCGATTCGCCGGGCGGGTTCGGCCAAGGCCGGGTGGGCCGTGCCGTTGGCCGTTGGTTCGGGGAGGGCTAGCAGCGACGAAACGTTTGTCGGCGAAAGCGCCTGGAGCTGGCGGCGGAGTTCGTTCGCCTGGTCGTGCAGGCCCTGGGCGTCAAGCTCCTTGGCGCGCTGCTCCAGCGCGGCCGCGCAGTCGGCGAAGGACAGGAGCAGCGAAGTCTGCACATGCACGGCCGCCGAGTCGCGGGCGCGGGTGAAGACCCACTCGACAAACAACTGCCAGAGGCGGAGCACAAATCCTCCTTTCTGCGCGCACCGGGGACGCTCGCGTCCTGTGGCGCGCTGGAATCGGACCTCGTACACAGGGAAACAGAAGGCGTCGGGCCGGCGGATGCCTGAGACATCCGCCGGCCGACACCGGGCACACGCAGCGTTAGCTGCGGGGCGAGAGGTGCGGGTCACCCGGGCACCCGCGGGCCCGCCCGGCCCCTGGCGGCCGGGCATGCAGTGGTGACGACCGCGACACGTCGCGGGGGGCGGCTGCCTGCCCGCGCCTTCGGCTGCCCGCCCTTCCGGAGGGGAAGACACCCCGACCTGCGTGTCGCTGGCAGTTTCTGCGGCAGTCGGCTAGGGTCCACAGTGAAGTTTGTGCCTACCCGTTGCCTGCCCCGAGGGGCAGGCGGCCACAGCTCGCCCGGGCCAGGCCAGCCCGGGCGGTGGTTCCGAGATCTCCTTTCAGAAAGTGTCACGCCGGAGCCCGGATGCCCTTTCCGGCGATGAGTGTGTTCAGATGGAATTCGTTCCCGCACCCGGGCTTCAGGCAGCGAGCGCGGAAGTCCTCGACCGCGACGCGCACGTTGGTGCAGCCGCAGGACCACTTCTTGAGTTTCGATGACCCCTGCTCAGTCTGCACCGGCGATGCCAGCTGCGGCAGCTCGGGCACCGAGACTCCGTACTTCTCCAAGAGCCGGAAGAAGGCGCTATCGGGTAGGTAGTCAGTGCAGCCGCGGCGATCGACCACCAGCCCGTAGTCGAGCGCCTTGTCTTGGAACTGCCGGTTGTGGTAGTTCCCGCGTCCCGGCCTGCCGTGCGCCTGCTGCCAGGCGTGGATGAGCTCGTGCAAGAGCGTGCCGAGGGTTCGCCAGTACTCATGGCGACCGACGTAGCTGCGATTGATGGCGATCTCGCCTCGGAGCCCGAACCCGTTGTGGCCGGGCTGAAAGTGCCCGAGGCGGGTGCAGCGGAGCCGTTCCACCGTGAGGGCGACTTCCGGGATTTCCAGTTTTAGCTCCCCTACCAGGATCGGAACCCAGCGGTGCAAATCGGTGAGCAGGTCCCGCTGGCCCCAGTCCTCGCTCTGCTGGTGGGCGGCGAGCGCGTCGTAGATGCACGTCGGAGCCGGCCGTTGCTTGACGGTCTTCGCCGGCAGGAGTCTGGCCTCGTCCGCACACGGCCCAGCGGCGGGCCGGGGCTGACCGAGGGCGACAGGCATAGCGCACTCATTCACCAAACTGGCATTCATGTGCATCTCCTTCGTCGTTCGCCTCCCGCAGGGATAGTGCGCGAAAGGGGGGTCTTTTCCAAATTCGTGAGCAAAGCCCGGGACTTCCTCGGCGGAAGACGATGGTCGGGGCCTTCGACCGGGGTCCTTGGCATGACGATGGTTCCCGAGCTGTGGTACACTCTCGGACACCTCCCGGAACGCACTGGCCCCGTGGCGGCGGCAGGGTCACAACTGCTTGCTACCAGGAGGTCGGTGGTGCAACGGACGGAACCTGTCTTTCAGACTCGAACCAAGCTCGACGAGCAAGGGAGGTGACTTATGAAGGCAGACGAGGTTATTGTGACCGACCTGGACGCGTTGCTCGCGTCAGATGAGGAGACGGACGCCCACGCGGTGTTGCCGGAGGGCAGTCGGCCGCGCGTGCAGGAGGCGCTGGAACGCGTGGTCGCGGACCGGGACACCCTCCGCGCCCACGTGCGGTCGCTCCAGCAGCGGCTCGGCCGGAACTTCCGACACCGGGGCCGGCTGCCGGAGGACTTGCACGAGGCCGCCCTCCGCGACGGCCTGGGTGCTCTGGACGACGCGCAGCTGGCGGGATTGGCTCTCAACCCCGTCGCCCTGTGCGCGGTGCATGACGCGCTGTTCGCCCTGGAGGACGACCTGCCCGAGGCCTGGTGGGCCGTCCTCGACCGCCTGGGCCGGGAGGCCATCGCAGCCGGGCTCATGCCGTCGCCTGATGAGTACCTGCGCCGGGCTGGGATTGCCCAGCACCCGGTCGAATCCGACCTCGCCGCCGCGACCCTCGGCGGGGAGGGCACCGATGTCGCGCCAGCGGCTCCTGCCAACGCTGCCCGCTGGAGGTTGTCCATCCCGTTACGGGAGGCCGAGTGGCTCGGGCGCGAGGTCACTGACGAAGTTCGGCGGCTGAAAAACCAGGAAGTAGAGGTCGAGTTCTCCCGCCAGGACGATGCCGACGGCGTCAGTTTGGAGGTTCGCCTGCGGGGGGCGTTGCGGCTGGGGTACTCAGTGGTACGATGCACGGGCCGCGTCGTTGACCTGCGCGAGGAAGAAGCCACTCTCGAATCCGTGGCCGCCGAGCGGGTTATCCGGTTTCAACTACCGAAGGACGTGGACCTGGCTCGATTCACGTTCGAGTGCGACTACCACTGGGTCGGGTCGTACCGCCTGCGCTTCCGCATGCCGCTGTCCCCGCCAGGACGTGGCTTGCGCTGATTGTCGAGCCCACGGGCACAACCTGGAAGCCATACCATGACTAGGCCATCCACTGACGGGCTTCTCCGCGAACTGGATCGGCGCGTAAGGAGGCTCCGCTGCCTGACACGGCCAACCAGGCAGCGGGTCGCCCACTTCGCCCGCGAGACGGCGACGGCGGAGCAGCTCCGGGCGTACCTTGACGGCCCGGTCACCTTCGTTGAGCGCGAAATCGCGCCAGTCAACCACGTCGCGTTCC
>DASPXY010001390.1:0-3318 GCA_035637055.1 Gemmataceae bacterium
GGGGGTAGGATGGACATGGGGAGACTCCTGCCGGTGACGATGGCTTGAACACCCCGTCATTGCAGCTGCTCTCCCCATCTTCGTCTACCCCCCACGACGCAACTCGTTGCTGCGTAAGAACCGAAAGCTGGACGATCTCTAGTGCAGGCACTGCTGCCTGTGTGCCTATGCACTCTTCCCTGTCTGCATAGGCGCCGGAGCGTTCCACCTCTCGGCCCAAAGCCCAGGTCGATCCTTATTGAACCTGCCCATTACTCCCTGTCAAGGTCAGCCTCCATGTTCCTCGTTGTTGGGCCTGAAGCCCGAAGTTTCTCACTTCTGCTCGCTGCTCTTCTTGATCCGGTCGTCCGCTGGTTTGCCGTTCCCCTTGTCGCCCTGAATCCCGCTATGCTTCTGCCCATTCCTGGCGACCCCGTTGACCTGCAATCGCCGCACCGATTGCACGACCAGCACGCTCAGCCGGCGCACCCCGCGGAAGGCGAACACTTCGAGGGCAATCCCGCCGAGGCGTCGCATCCACACCGCATGGAACAGACGCGATTCGCCCAGCCAGTCGATCGCGAAGAAGAACACCGGCGTCAGGAAGATGCCGAACAGCGTCACGCCGAGCATGCCGCCGAAGACCGCCGTGCCCAGGGTTTTCCGCATCTCCGCACCTGCCCCGCTTGACATCAGCAGAGGCACCGTGCCGAGAATGAACGCCAGCGACGTCATGATGATCGGCCGCAACCGCAGCTTGCACGCCGCCAGCGTCGCCTCACGCCGCGACTTGCCCTCGTGCCGCTGGTGCCGCGCAAACTCGACAATGAGGATCGCGTTCTTGCTCGCCAGACCCACCAGCACGACGAAACCAACTTGCGTGAAAATGTTGATGTCCATCCCGGCGAGGTTCACCGCGATGATGGCGCTCAGCAGGCACATGGGCACGACGAGAATCACCGCCAGCGGCAGCGACCAGCTCTCGTACTGAGCCGCCAGCACCAGGAACACCATGGCCACGGCGCAGCCAAAGATCAGCATGCCCGTGTTCCCCGCCTGCACCTCCAGGTACGACATGTCCGTCCACTCGAACTTCATGCCGCGCGGCAACTCACGCTCGGCGAGGCGCTGCAGCATCGCCATCGTCTGCCCGGAACTGACGCCCGGCGCCGAGCCGCCGTTGATCGCCGCCGCCGGATACATGTTGTAGCGCGTGATCACGAGCGGGCCGGTGAAGGGCCGCTGTCCCGCCAGCGACCCAATTGGCACCATCGCCCCGCGCTCGTTGCGGACGCGGTACCGCGCGATCCGCTCGGGGTGGTCGCGGAACTTCGACTCCGCCTGCACGACGACTTGCCAGGTACGCCCGAAGCGGTTGAAGTCGTTGACGTAGAGCGACCCCGTATAGACCTGAAGCGTATCGGTAAAGTCTTTCATGCTGACGCCGCGCATCAGGCAGGCGTTCTTGTCCACGTCGATGCGATACTGCGGCACGTTCGCCCGGAAGACCGAGAACAGGCCGATGAGCCCCGGCTGCACTCCCGCCCGTGCAACGACCTCCTGGGCTTCTTCGAGGTGTTCCCTGTCCGCGGCGCTCATGCCCGGACCTTTCGTCGTCGTGGCGATAACCTTCTCCGCCTCCTGCACGTCGTGGCGTTGGCGCACCTCGCCGATACTCTGGCCGTGGGCGTTCAGGTCCGTGGCGGCGCGAACGAGGGCCTCCGTGTACTTCTGCAACTCGGCGGCGCCGAGGTCGCCGCGATCCTCGACCATGATCGCGAAGCCGCCGGCCCGGCCCACGCCGCGCAGCGGCGGCGGGCCGAAGACCGCCACCTGGGCGCCCTTGACCTGCTCGAAGAACTCCTTGCGCAGGTGATTGGCGATGGCCTCGCTGGACAGGTGCGGCTCGCGGCGATCCGGGTACGGCTGGAGATTGATGAACATCGAGCCGAAGTTGGAGCCGGCGGCGTTCAGCACGAACGACTGACCGCGAATGCCCGTGGCGTGCCACACGCCGGGCGTCTTCAGGGCGATCGCTTCGAGGCGTCGCATCACCTCATCGGTCCGCTGCGCCGACGCCGAATCGGGCAACTGCACGTTCACCATCAGGTAGCCCATGTCCTGCGATGGAATGAAGCCGCGCGGCGTGTGGACGAAGCTGGTGTAGGTGAGGACGAGCAAGCCCCCGTAGACGAGCAGCGCCACGACGCAGACCCGCAGCAGTCCGCTGACGGCGTGGACGTACCCCGACGTGGTCTTGCGGAAGCCGATGTTGAACCCGCGGAAAAACCCGCCGAGCAGCCAGTTCAGGACCGGCCCCAGCATCCAGCCGGCGACTGCCGCCAGGCAGACCACGAGCGAGGAAGGCAGCCAACTCGCGACGTTGTCGGGCAACCAGCTGGCCAGCCACGGCTCCAGGCGCGGCCCAAGGAACTCCCAGGCCAGCCAGGCGCCGGCGAGCGGAAACGCCAAGCGCGGCAAGGGCGGCGCCTTGACGGCGTGTTTTCGTTTCTCAAAGTCGCCTTCTCTGCGGGGGAGGGGCCGCAGCAAGACGGCGGTCAAAGCCGGACTGAGCGTCAGCGAGTTGAACGCGGAGATAATGGTCGAGGTGGCGATGGTCAGCGCGAACTGGCGGAAGAACTGCCCCGTCAGGCCGCTGATGAAGGCACACGGCACAAATACCGCCGTGAGCACCAGGCCAACAGCGATGACCGGCCCCGACACTTGCTCCATCGCCTTGATCGTCGCGGCGCGCGGCGATAACCCCTCTTCAATGTGATGCTCGACCGCCTCGACCACGACAATCGCGTCGTCCACGACGATGCCGATGGCGAGGATCAACCCGAAGAGCGTCAGGTTGTTGAGCGAGAAGCCGAAGGCGGCCATGACGGCAAACGTGCCGACGATCGCCACCGGCACCGCCACCAGGGGAATGATCGCGCTGCGCCAGTTCTGCAGGAACAGCAGCACCACGATCGCGACGAGGACGATGGCATGGATCAGCGTCTTGACGACCTCGCGGATCGACTCGCTGGTGTACGGCGTCGTGTCGAAGCCCACCTCGTAGCTGATGCCCTCGGGGAAATACTGCTTCAACTCCGCCATCTTGCCCAGGACGCGCTCGCGCAGCTCAAGGGCGTTGGCGCCGGGCATCTGGAAGACCGCCAGGAAGACGGTGGGGTTGCCGTCCAGGCGGACGTTGATGTCCTCGCTCTTGGCGCCGAGCACGACGCGCGCCACGTCCTTGAGCCGGGTGATCCGGCCGCGATCCCCCGTTTTCAGGACGATGTTCTCTAACTGCTCCGCCGTCTCCAGCCGTCCAAGGGTACTGAGGGTGAT
>DASPXY010001391.1:0-4559 GCA_035637055.1 Gemmataceae bacterium
CCGGGCCGGTGACGATCAGAGGGTTACGGGCAGAACGCTCGAACAGGGACTGCTTCATCCACTGTCCCCGTTCGCCAAGGTGGTAGCCGTGATCGCTGACGAAGATCACGATGGTATTGTCCCATAGCTTGAGCCGGTCGAGCGCCTCCAGGAGCACGCCGACCTGGGCATCCATGAAGCTCGTCACCGCGTGGTAATGGGAGATGATTTGTCGCTTTTGGAGATCGGTCAGGTCGGGAAAATACTTCGCACCGCGGGCGATGGCGGGTATCTGCTTCTCGTGCCCGGCCGGCTCCTTCGGGAGTGACATTCTCTCCGGAGGGTACAACTCGAAATACTTCTTCGGCGCCGTGTGCGGCACGTGCGGCCGATGGAAGCCGGCAGCGATGAAGAACGGCCGATCCTTGTTCTGCTCGATGAGTTGCACGATGCGGCGGGCGGTGCGGCCGTCGGGCTCCTGCTCGTCGGCGCTGTCGGTGGCCTGCCAGGCAAAGGGTACACCGTCCTTCCCCGCCTTCGCCATCTTGCCTGCGCCCTTGTCCTTGGCTTGCCGGGCGGTCTCGGACACGTCCCACTTCAAGGCGTCCTCGAAGGGCGTATGGGCGATCTTGCCGACGCGGGCGGTGAAGTAGCCGTTGCCGCGGTACAACTCCGGCAAGAAGATGAAGTCCTTGCCGAGGGCGATGCGCGGCTCGGTGACGTTGTTGAGCACCTTCGTCACCTCGGGATAACGGCCGCTGAGGAACGAGGTGCGCGAGGCGTTGCAGACCGGGTAATTGCAGTAGGCCCGATCGAAGCGCACGCCGCGGGCGGCGATGCGGTCGATGTTCGGCGAGAGCACGACCTTGCTGCCGTAACAGCCGAGGTGATTGTTCAGGTCGTCGGCGACGATGAGCAGGACGTTCAGTTTGCGCGGCGCCTGGGCGGAGGCGTGCTCGGCCCCCAGCGTGACGGCGCAGACCGCACCGAGCCATGCGAACCGTTTCATGGTCAACTCCTGTTCTTGATCTGGAGTACCACCGTGGACTTGTCCAGGGAACACGATATGAGAAACGGGTCGCAAGGCGCCTCTTGCAACCGCGTGCCGCCGTGCGATAATCAGACCACTGCCTGCTCTGAGGGAAACCCCTCCCCCCAACCCCCTCCCCGAAGCGGAGAGGGGGAGAAGAAGTCAGAGCGCTTGGCTTGCTCCCCCTCTCCGCTTCGGGGAGGGGGTTGGGGGGAGGGGTTTCCCTCAGAGCAACCACTGCCTACAACCTCCCGGAGAGACCAAACCATGACCCTGTCGCGCCGTCGTTTCCTGCAAGCTGCCGCTGTCGCTGGCTCCCTGGCCCTCACCGACACCCTCCTCGCCAAACAGCAGTCCCGCCCCGACCGCCTTCGGCTCGGGATCATCGGCGTCGCGGGGCGAGGGGGCGACAATCTCGCGGGCGTCCGCCACGAGGAAATCGTCGCCCTGTGCGACGTCGATCGCGACCGCGCCGCTCCCGTCCGCAAGCAATTCCCGCAGGCACGATTCTACGAGGACTATCGCCGTCTGCTCGAGCAGAGCAACATCCAGGCGGTGGTGATCAGCACGCCCGACCACATGCACGCGCCGATCGCCGCGGCGGCGATGCGGGCCGGCAAGCACATCTACTGCGAGAAGCCGCTGGCGCACGCCGTCCACGAGGTGCGTGTCCTGCGCGACCTGGCCACCCGGCACAAGGTCGTCACCCAGATGGGCACGCAGATTCACGCCGGCGACAACTATCGCCGCTGTGTCGAGATCGTACAAGCCGGAGTGCTCGGGCCGATACGCCGCGTTCACGTCTGGTGCAGCCGGCAAGCAGACGCACGCCGACGCGCCCCCAAACCGCCGCCGGTGCCGGCTGGCCTGAACTACGACCTGTGGCTGGGCGTCGCGCCGCAACGACCGTACGACCCCGCTCACCTGCACTTTCACTGGCGCTGGTGGTGGGACTTCGGCGGCGGCGTGCTGGCGGACATGGCCTGCCACTTCATGGATCTGCCGCACTGGGCGCTCGGCCTGCGCGCCCCGACCAGCATCACCGCCAACGGCCGCGTCACTTACCAGGGCGATAACGACGTTCCCGATCTGCTTCAGGTGGATTACGACTACCCCGCGCGCGGCAGCCAGCCGCCGGTGCGTCTGACGTGGTATCACGGCGTTTCGGGGCCGGACCTCGGCGGCATGGTGACCTATAACGGGTTTTCGTCGGGGGTACTGTTCGAGGGGGAGCGTGGCCGTCTGCTGGCCGATTACAACCGCCACCGACTGCTGCCGGAGGACCGCTTCCGCGACTTCACGCCACCGCGGCAGACCATTGCGCGCTCAGTCGGGCATCACCGCGAATGGCTCGAAGCGATTCGCAACGGCGGCACGACGACGTGCAACTTCGACTACAGCGGCGCCCTGGCCGAGGCCGTGCTGCTGGGCAACGTCGCCTATCGTAGCGGCCAGCGCCTGCAGTGGGACGCGCAAGCCGCCCGCGTGACGAACACGCGCGCAGGGGATCAGTATTTGCGCCGCGACTATCGCAAGGGCTGGACGCTCTAGCGCAGATGGCATTCGTGCGGAGCGGACACAAGCCCGGAGTAGCAGTGCTGGGACGGTCCCTTCGGTGCCCTTGTGTGCGGAAGAGTGGCGTGAGAGAATAGGAGGGAGGAGAGGATTCGTCTCATATCATCCCGCCTACACCCCCTCCCTCCTCCTCTCCCGTCCGTGGTGCGCGCTGCTTGAGATGCGCTTCTCGGCCCCGTCGCTGGCGCCACGCTCTCGTTCCACCTGGCCTGCTGCCTCACGCCAGTTGCTTGCGGAAGCGCGACACGCTCAGCGCCACCATCGCCAGGGCCAGGCCCCACAGCCACAAGCAGTGCGGCCACAGTTCCGCCCAACCGCCGCCGCGCAGGATCACTCCGCGCGACGCATCGATCATCCAGGTCGCCGGCACGAACTTCGCGATCCACTGAAACGGCGCCGGCATCGACTCGATGGGGAACACGTACCCCGAGAGGAACACCGACGGCAGGATCGTGCCGATCGTCATCTGCATGGCCGCGTCGCGCGTGCTGGCCCGAGTTGAGATCCACAATCCCAGCCCCAGCATGCACAGCACGAACGGCAGTGCCAGCATCAGCAACGTCAGAAAGACGCCGTGGATCGGCACCTGGAAGATCGTCCGCATCAGCAGGGCGACGAGGCAGAACTCCAGGAACGTCAGCACCAGGTACGGCAGCATCTTGCCGAGGACCAGTTCGGTCGCGCGGACCGGCGTCATGAACATCTGTTCGAGGGTGCCGCTCTCCTTCTCACGAACGATGGCGGTCGCGGCGAGCATGCTGGCCATCATCTGGCAAAGGATCACCATTAGCCCCGGAATGAAGAAGTTCGCGGAGCGCGTATCGGGATTGAACAGGACCGTTGGCCGCGCCTCGACAGGCAGTTCACGGTCGCCCAGCGCTCGCTCCAGTGACTCGCGCAGCGCGATGGCGTTGCCGGTGTTGACCGCCTCCGCCGCGACGCTCGACTCGGTTCCGTCCACCAGGATCAGCAGTTGAGCCGTCTGTCCTGCTTCCAGTTGCTGCGAGTAGTCCGCCGGGATCTTGATGCCGACTCTGGCCCGACCAGCGACGATCGTCCGGGTCAACTCCTCGTCGGTGTAGACGCGGGCGACAACGTCGAAGTCCTTCGAGTTCTCGAAACGATGGAGCAGTGCCCGGCTCTCCTGCGTGTTCGCCTGATCAAGGATGACCGTCGAGACGTGCCGCACATTGGTGTCGATGGCGTAGCCGAGCAGGAACAATTCCATGACCGGCATGAACAGGGTGAAGAACAGGGTCATCGGGTCGCGCAGGATGTGGAGCAGTTCCTTGCGCGCCACGGTCAGAATGCGTTGTGACGATTTCGAGGACATGGGCGGCCTCCTTTATTGTTTTCTCAGTCTGGCGAGCGGGGGGCGTAAGCCCCCTGATAGCTCCGAAGAATCAGGGGGCTTACGCCCCCCGCTCGCCTTGTTACGACTTGCTCAGGGCCATTTGTGCCCGCGACAGTGTGACAAACACGTCTTCGAGGTTGGGGTCGGTGGGCCGCGCCGTGGCGCCGCCCAGATCGAGCGGACAATCGACATCGACCAAGGCGTGAATCGCCTGGCCGAAGATGGTCGCCTCGCGCACGCCGGGACGCCTGCGCAGCCGCGCCAGCAGCCCCGCGGTGTCCGGGCCAGTGATCTCCAACCGGTGCGTCCCGGGCGGATTCACCGCGGGCAGCGCCTTCAGGTCCGTAGGCGTGCCGACCGCGAGCAGATGACCCAGGTAGAGGTACGCGACGCGGCCGCAGCGTTCGGCCTCGTCCATGTAGTGCGTCGTCACCACCAGCGTCAGCCCCTCGGCGGCCAGCTGAAAGAGCAGATCCCACAACTCGCGCCGGGCCACCGGATCGACGCCCGCCGTCGGCTCGTCGAGAAACACGAGCTGCGGCCGGTGCAACAGCGCACAGACTAGCGCGAGTCGCTGTTTCCAACCACCCGACAGCCGCCCCGACCAGCGATTCAAGTATG
>DASPXY010001392.1:0-7381 GCA_035637055.1 Gemmataceae bacterium
GCCTGCTTCACCCAGGTCGCCATCTGCGCCTCGTCGAGATCGTCCTCGTGGATGTCGATCCAGCGCGCGTCCTTGCCCGTGCCTCCGGGTGGAACGGGTCGCAGCGACGTGCCTCGGAAGAAGGTCACCTTGACGTAGCGGGCGAAGACGTGGAACGACAGGAACCAGCCCTGGCCCTCGATGCCGTAAAATGGCGAGTTCCACTTCACGGCCTTGCGCACGTTGGGCAGGTTGCGCACGATGAGCGCGTCGAGGCGCTTCCCAATGTCGCGCTTCCAGCCCGGCATCGCGGCGATGTACGCCTGCACCGGGGCGTCGCCGTCGGCCTTCGCGATCTGCGGGTTGCCGCCCGAGAGCAGGGCGACCTTCTCGCCTTCTCGCACCTTGATCGGCTTGGCCTTCCTCGCACCTGGCTTGGCCTTCGCGCCGGCCTTCGGCGGGGACTTGGACTTGGTGGCCGACTTGCGTGGCTTGCTCGCGCGCGACGTGCCCTCGGCCGTCGGCTTCGCCCTGCCCTCAGTCATCATGCGTCCCTTTTTGTTGGATGTTTCTCAAGTCGCTCTCGGTGCTCATCCCAGAACCGCTCATAGTACGCCATCCAGTCCCGTACGGGCCTGAGTTGCGCACCCCCGTCGGATCGGCAATTGAATGGCCAGCTCGAAGTACTCCGTCCCGTGAGCGAACGGCCGACCCATCCACGCCTCGAAGCCGGGTTGGTCGTCGGGGACGAAGCCGCTTCTCGGCAGCCAGGAGCCGTAGAGCCACTGCAAGGCGCGCAGCTCAAGGTCCAGCCCGCCGCGGATGGCGACCTCCGCCACGGTCATCGGCGGAAACCGATAGCGTCCCACTTCGCCTCGCGGGGTGAATAGTTCCGCCTCCACGGCGACATAGTACCGGCACTCCTCCAGCAACGTGATCTCGGGATAGTCCCACTGGTAGCCGAGCCACTGGCCATCGGCGACCCCGTTTCATTCGGCCCAGGCCAGGAGCCTCCAGACCGCCTTCATGGCGCGGTCGCCCTGGTAGGGCCGGTCCACCCGGATGTAGGCCACAATACGCGCGGGGAGCTCGCGGATACGGACCCGAAAGGAGTCCGGGTTGTGCCGGGGCGGCAGACGCTCGACGTGCGGCCGTGCGGTCGCTTGCTCGACGATCGCCTCGAGCTCAGCGCCGTGCGCCTTCCGCCAGGCGCCCACGTCGAACGAACTGGGAGGAACCCCAAACCGCCGCTTGAAGCAGCGGGAGAAATCGGACGACGAGGAAAAGCCGCAGGCCAGCGCAATCGCGGTCAGCGACGGCGGGCGCGGGTGCGCGAGGAGCCCCAGCGCCTTCTCCAGGCGAAGCCGTTGCACGAAATCGGCCGGTGTCGAGCCGATGAGCGCCTGGAACACGCGGTGGAAGTGGAACGGCGAGAGCAGCGCGACCCGCGCCAGATCCCGCAGCCGTAATGGTTCGTCGAGATGATCGACGATGTGGTCGATGACGAGGTTGACCCGCTGGACGTAGGTCACTGCCGTGGCCGATCGTGTTTGCTCGGAGATTCGCAAGATTTGGCAAGCCCTCCCCGGTTTGGCAGGTACGATGGACACGCGTGCCCGGGCCCGAGCTGACGCTGTGTCGTCATTCGAGGCGGAGCCGTAGCCGATCATACCAGGACGGTACAGACCTGGCCTCCCGGTTGCGCGTCCACGGGCGTTACCGAACTCGATCCACTTGTACCACAGGGGAAATGAGCATGCGCTTGGGAAACTTCTCCGTCAGCCTCGCTGTCCAGGACCTTCAGCGTTCCCGCGCGTTTTACGGGAAGTTCGGCTTCCGCGCCGTCGGCGGTGACGCCGCCAACAACTGGCTGATCCTTCAGAATGAGACCTGTACCATCGGGCTCTTCCAGGGGATGGTCGAGAAGAACTCCCTGACGTTCAACCCCGGCTGGGACCGCGCCTGCAACACGCTGCCGGATTTCGACGATGTTCGGGACATCCAACAGTCGCTCAAGGGTCAAGGCCTCTCCCTGGTCATAGAGGCCGACGAGTCGTCCACGGGCCCAGCGCACCTTTGCCTGGTGGACCCGGATGGAAACCCCATCCTCATCGATCAACACGTGCCACGTCCCGAGAAGTAAGCTGCTGTCTCAAGAGCGGAGTTGCGCTCGTCGGTCACATCGACATGGGTGGGCAACTCGATGGCCGGTGCGCACTTCGGACCGCCCCTCCGCGGTCGATCAACCCGACGCGCGCAACGCGAAGAGCCAAATTGCTGTCGGCGTGAAACTATGTAGGGAGCCTCTGTCAGTCGGGTAACCTGAAGGTAGAGGGTTTGAGTTCTGGCGTACTCTGACTTTCGAAGGTCTTTATGTATTACGTAGGACTAGACATCCACATCAAGCGTATAGCTATCTGCATACTCAACGAAACTGGGCAGCTGGTGCGCCGCTCGCAGGCACGCGGCATTGAGGAGATGCTCCGTCTCCTGAAGGGCTTGCCCGACCGCTTCGAGGTCTGCTACGAGGCCAGCTGCGGTTACGGCCACTACCACGACCTGCTGCGTCCGCTGGCCGCGCGGGTTCTGGTAGCGCATCCCGGTCAGTTGCGGCTGATCTTCCGCTCGAAGAACAAAAACGATCGCAACGATGCAGAGCGGCTGGCCAGGTTACTGTACCTGGGCGAAACGCCGACCGTGCATGTGCCCGCGCTGGAGGTGCGGACCTGGCGCGAGCTGATCAACTGCCGCAGTCAGGTCATCGCCAAACGGACCCGCGCCAAGAATACTGTCCGAGCGCTCCTGCGCAGCGCCGGGGTCGTCCCCCCGAAGCAACCGGGTTTGTGGACCAAGAAGGGGTTGGCGTGGCTGCGCCAACTCGCCCTGCCCACGACTTCGCAGCAATTGCGGAGGGATCTCCTGCTCGAAGAGATCGAGAAGCTCCTCCGCCAGGGGCGCCGGAGCGAACAGCAGCTGAACCGGCAAGCGCAGCAAACGTCCGCGGTCGGGCAACTGCGCAGCATTCCAGGCGTGGGGGTCCGCACGGCCGAGGCGGTGGCCGCCTTTGTGGATGATCCGCAGCGTTTTGCCACTGCCAAAGCGGTCGGCCGCTATTTCGGGTTCACTCCCTGTCAGGACCAGTCGGGCGACCGGAATCGGCTCGGGCACATCACCCGCGAAGGCGCGCCGGTCGTCCGCCAACTGGTGGCCGAGGCGGCCTGGCAAGCGCAACGTCGTTCGCCGACGGTCCGCGCGTACTTCGAGCGGGTCCAACGCGGTGACCCGCAGCGGAAAAAGATCGCGTTGGTGGCCACCGCTCACTATCTCGTGCAGGTGATGTGGGCGCTGCTGAAGCGCGGAACCGTTTGGGAGGAGAGAGCCCCAGGCAAGTAACTTGCAACCGAGTGCAACGAGAGGGTCAAGGGGCGTTTTTTCAGGCATGGCTCTGGTGTCCAATGGCAGAAACAACGAGGCCCCTGCAAACGTCTCCGTCCAGGGGCCCTGATGCGCCATTGGCACACCGTCGGCCTGGATATTCCTTGTCAGGTTGCACGCCTGCAGAGCCTGACTCCGCTCCTCCAGGCAACAATCATTTTATCCTGGCGCCTGGCCAGGTACAACGGACAGGCGCTCGTCGGGAGGTCACGCGGTCCAGGTTCAAGAGGATCCACGTCAAGATCGAGAGCGGGACTCAGGTTGCATCCCGAGGTCCGACATGGCGCAATGCGACGCCGTTGGTGTGAATGGGAGCAACCGCATACTCTTTCATGGCGCTCGGCAGCCGCGGATGATGCCGAATGGATGTCTGGGAAAGTCCCGTGCTCGTCTTGCTCTGGTCTTGACAGAGGCTTCCTCATGGAGGTCGGACCAGGTGCGGGCGCAGTCCGGTCCGGCCATCAACCCGACGTGGTTGTCATGGACGAACTCGACGTAGCCCGAGCCAAGACCCTCCCGCACTGTTCCTCGTGTGAGCCGGACGAAAAAGTTCTTCCTTCGCCTTCGACCATTGCGAGGCGATAAACCAGCCCCGGAATCGGTTCCACGCCCCGACGCTGCGGAGATCGGAAACGAGTCATCGTTCCAATTCGAGGCCGGCGTGCGCCAGCGAGCCTTCCTTATTCCAGGCCACAACCCGAATGCGGTTGACGGCGTCGGGCCGAAGGGCGCCGGCCAGGTCCACGGTCAATGTCGCCTTGGCGGCGTCGGCGTCGAACTTGGCGGGGCGGGCGTCGGCGATGCATTCCTTAGCGTTGACGAAGACTTGGACGGGGCCGATGCCGCCGCCGCGGTTGGTCAGGCGGATGGACATCTTCGTGACTCCGGCCTTCGGCGCCCTGGCCGCGATGGCGGGAAACACCCCGAGGTCTTTCCAGTTCTTCACGTCGCGGAGGGGCGCCTTATTGTGGCCCAGGTACTTGGCCAGCAGCCCGGGATCGTGGTAGCGGCTGTGCAGTTGCTGGAGGGAAACGATGTCCACGCCCGCCCGGTAGTAGATCCACTGGACCTTTCCCTTGTCGGGGCCGTCGAAGCGGCCCTGAGCGTCGATGACGGCCCAGCTGCCGTCCGCGAAGCTGAAGAGCTGGCAGAGCTCGGCGCCAGTTTTCGTGTCCCACAGACGCAGCGTGCCGTCCTCGCCGGCCGTGATCGCGCGCTCTTTGCCGGGGACGAAGGCGACGGAGCGAACGGTGCTGCGATGGCCGGCCAAGGTATGTACCTGGGCGCCGGTGGCAGCGTCCCAGAGGCGCGCCGTCCGGTCAAAGCTGCTCGTGAGCACCTGCTTGGCGTCGGGCGACATGGCCACGGCAATCACGTCGCTCTTGTGTCCTGTGAACTTGCGAATTTCCTTGCCGCCCGCGAGATCCCACAGGCGCACCGTCCCCTGCGCGCCGCCGGTGAGCCCGTGCTTGCCGTCGGGTGAGAAGGCTGTGGCATGCACAGTGCGGCCGTCGCCGGGTACTGCCAGATCGTGGATCCTCTTGGCCTTAGCGACATCCCAGACACTCAGGCCGTAGTTGGTGCCCCTGAGCAACCTCGTGCCGTCCGGCGACAGGGCGACAGCGAGCGCGTCGCTGCCATCCGCCAGCGGCGCGGTACGCAGGAGCTTGCCGCCGGCCGTGTCCCAGAATTGGAGGTGGGGGCCAATGGTGGCCACCTCCTTGCCGTCGGCCGTAAAAGTCACCCCCCTGATGCCCTGGATCGGATCGAGCTTGTGTTCCAGGCGGAGCAGCTCCTTGCCGTCGGCGGTGTTCCAGAGGCTGGCCGTCTTGGCGGGGATGGAGGTGATCGCCTGCTGACCGTCCGGGGAGAGCGCGACGGCCCGGATTGGGTTGGGCGCGCCAGAGGCGTAGCGTGTACCCGTCCCAACATGACCTTTGAAGGTGCTGGACTGTTGGCCGCCGACCAGGTCCCACGCCCGGACCACACCGTCGCCGCCGCCGACGAGGAGCCGGGTGCCGTTCGCGGCCACGGCCGTGCTGAACAGGGGCGTGACCTGTCGTTGGAAGGTGCGGACTTGTTTGCCATCGGCGACGTTCCACAGCCGTGCCGCGCGGTCGTCGCCAGCCGAGAGCAGCAGCTTGCCGTCCGGGGAGAAAGCCAGGGCCTGTAGATCCCCGGTATGGCCTTCGAAGCGGCGAATCTCCTTGCCGCTGGCGATGTCCCACAGGCGCACGACGTGATCGCGGGTCGCGGTGGCCACGTGCTTGCCATCGGGCGCGAAGGCCGCCAGAGCGCCCTTGAGGGTGGCCAGGCGATCGCCGCTGGCCGCGTCCCACACCAGGACGGTCTCGTTCGCCGAGGCCATGAGCACGAGTTTGCCGTCGGGAGAAAACGCCACGTTGCGCGGGAGGAGATAGGTGACTTCGAAGGCGCGGATCGACTTGGCTTTCTCCACGTCCCACAAGTGGACCCTGAAGGCGACGCTCTCCTTACTGTCCTTGTCCACCTTGGGTTTCACTGTTCTGTCTTCCCTGGCCACGAGCGCCTGCTGGCCATCCGCGGAAAAGGCCACGGCGGCGATCTGGCCCGTGCCGGCGAATGGGCGCGAGCGGCCGGCGTTTGTGAGTGGGTCGAACAGCGCCAGGTTCCCGTTTTGGAGCGCGCTGACTATCTCGCCGCGGCTGGGCGAAAACGCCACCGCCAGCACGATATTGTCGCGACCTGCGCCGCCGGCCCCGCTCTGGGACAGCTTCCTGCCGCTGGCCGCATCATACACATGAACACCCCGGCCGAACGATCCGGCCAGGACCAACGTTCCATCCGGTGAAAACGCCAGCGAGCGCATGCCTACCGGATCGCTCCTCTCGTCGAAGGTCCCGCCCCAGATTTGCCTGCCGCTGGCGACGTCCCACAGGCGCAGCGTGGTGCCGTCGAACATCTCTCCGGCGCCATGGCCGAATTCTCCCGTGACCACCTGCTTGCCGTCGGGCGAGAAGGCCACGCACGAGAATCCCGAGAGGTCGCCATGATCCACGATCCGCTTCAACTCGGGCTTGGCCTCCTTGGGGTGGCCCGGCAAGATCGGGATCGGCAGCACGCGGATCTCGGTCACAACATCATCGGGGTTCGTGATGAGCAGGGCTCGCATCCGGCCGGTGGCGAACAGGTCGTTCTGCAGGCCCTCCTTGATGGCTTCGCCAGCTTCGATCTTCTTGCCCTTGTCGATCCCGTGGACGACCTTGACCTGATCGGCCACGGTCAGCACGGCTTGCTCACGGAAGGTCCCCAGCTTTTTGACGGTGATCTTGTTGCCCTCGACCTTGGTGATGGCGGCCTGGAACTCATTTCTGGGCTTGGTCGTGAGAACTTCGACGGCGGCGACCTTGTCCCCGGCAGTGAAGATGCGCGCCGTCACGATGGCGGTTTTAAACATGTCGTTCTTCAGGCCGCGTTCGATCGGCTCGTCGGTGACTTTCTTGCCCTTGACGGAGCGGCGAAAGACCCGGCAGTCCTCTGCCGCAGTTAGGGTGACATCGGCCTTCTTCAACTCGGTCTTGACTTTCGAGGGGACGAACCTGGACACGGTGATCTGGTTGCCGACCACCTTCTTGATGTCGGCGGTGAATTCCTCGGCGTAGGCGGCGCCCAGGCCGAGGAAGAGAAGGGTTGAGAGTGGCGCGAGTTTTCGCATGGGTTGGTCCATCAAGTTGGCTTGGCGAACAGCTCAAGAGCTACTCACACACTTGCACGCCTACCCCCGCAACGCGATGGTAATCACCACGTGGGCCGCACGCGGGCACAATGGGGATCGGATACTCGGGTTAGATTATACGCCTCATAGCAGCCACGCGGCGCTATCGAACTGTGCCTGATCCCGCAGCCGGTGAGCGTCTTGTAAGTTGGTGGAATTCTTGTACACCAAGGCAAGGTTCGCTGTCTTGGTGAGCAATGCGTCCCAGCCACG
>DASPXY010001393.1:0-4418 GCA_035637055.1 Gemmataceae bacterium
AGATCCCACGTCACGTTGACGAAGCGAACGCCCGACTCGACGAGCCGGCGGGCGGTCAGGGTGCTGGAGCCGAACAGGTTGCGGCCATAGCGATCGCGCAGCCGCGGATCCTCGCGATTCAGGTCGAACGCGGAGCGAACCCGCGCGGACGTGAGCAGGTCGAAAGCCCGTTGTTGCGTTCGGCTGAAACCGCCCAGGGCCGGCTGGGCGTCGAGGCGGCGCATCTGGTCGTCAATCTGGCCGAGCAGGTTGCGGCGCGTGTTGAGGCGGTCGAGGGTGATGCCTTCGCCGAGGGCGCTCTGCGGCAGCAGGGGCTCGCCGCGGACGATCTGCGGACGGCCAGGACCGACCGCAGTTACGCCCGGATCCTTGTAGGGGGCACACTCGGTGAAGAGGGGGTCGTAGCGCTGGCCGAGGAAACCCGCGTAGGGACCGGGGCGACGGATGGCCTGGCCCCAGCCGAGGTAACAGGGGAGGTAGACGTAGTCGGGCAGGCCGGCCTCGCCGCGGCGCAGGAACTCGCAGACGGAGCCCATGCTCGGCGGGTAGGTCTCGCGCGTGGTGGTGATGTCCGGCAGCATCGCCTCGTAGCCGGTGTAGCTGGGCAAGGTATTGTGGCAGCCGGCGCGATGGTTGAGCGAACGGACAATAGCGATCTTGTGCATCCAGCGCGCCATGCGTGGCAGATGCTCGCAGATGCGAACGCCGGGTGCGCTCGTGGGAACAGGCCGGAACTCGCCGCGAACCTCGGGCGGCGCGTCGGGCTTGAGGTCTACCATGTCCTGCGTGGCCGCCCCGCCGAGGAGGTAGAGCATGATGACGCTCTTCGCTCTCCCCGGGCGCGCCGCCCGGCGGCGCTGGCCCTCGGCGTGGAGGAGGGTCGGTAAGCTCATGCCGCCCAGCAGGGCGAGGGCCCCGGCCTTCAATGTTTCGCGGCGGGTGATACCGTCGCAGCAGCGCCGCTTGCTTCCCAGCACGGTCCACATGACGCGGTTCCCCTTCAGGCGATTGCTGGAATGAGGAATGACCTCTTCAAGTATGCCAGAACGGGGACGCGCGTGCAGCAGGAGAATGAAAAAGGGCCGCCGACCAGGACCGCGAAGCAGCGCGGCCTGATCGACGGCCTACGAACGGCCCGGCAAGGCGGATCCCCCGAAGCCCCACCGGACGGGTTGGCATAATCCGAGGAGTATCCGAGCGGACCCCACGCTTGTCGGGCGCGAGAATCGCCAAGCGTTCAGCGAAGGAACGGGCTTATCCCGCTGTTGAAATCTACCCGCTGACAGGGGTATGTCAATCCAGGCAAGGCGAAAGCGACCAGGGAATTGCAGGGAACTTTGCGGAGCTTTGCGCCCGCGCCGAATGGACCGATTGCGCAATCATCAGGCGCCGGAGGAGACCGCGAAACGCTCCAGCACGGGGCTGACGCGGGACGTCCACGGCAATCGGGATCGCTCCCGTGACCCGTGAGAGGCCGACAGGCCAGTCAGGCTCCTCCGTGGTTCGATGGCAGCGAGTGGTTCTTTGACGCACGCACGTTGAGGGATTCCGCTCGCTCGCACCCGGAGCGAAGGGATAGAATGTCACCATGACGACCTTTCTCACCCAGAATTGTCTGGTCGCGTTATGCCTTCTGGCAGTTCCTCTCGGTTGGGCGCAAGGGCAGCAGCGAACTGATCGAGACGGTGCCGCCTTGCCCGAGCGCGCCGTGTGTCGGCTGGGCTCGAACCGATTTCTTCATGACGATTACCTGATCGCTGCCGTTTTTTCTCCGGACGGCAACAAAATCGCTTCTGCCAGCTGTGATGGCCGGGGCATGGTATGGGAATGGCCGTCGGGAAAACCGCTGCACAAAATTCCTGCCGGTGAGATGCGCTTTTCCCCGGACAGTCAATTCCTGGCTGTCTGGCGCAAAACGCAGTTGACCATCGTGGATGTGCGGACGGGTGAGGCGATCCTGGAAGAAAAGGCGACTTCTCTGCCCGTGTTTTCAAGGAAAACAAACCTGATCGCCTGGACGGTTCAACCCACCAAGGTCGGGGTACGGGAGCTTTCCCAAACCAGCAAGGTCCGTTTCCTGGAAAGAAGCCGCGCCATCAAGGCTCTGGCGTTCGACAGTGCGGGAGAGCTTCTGGCCGCGGAGATGCACGACAACAGCATTTCCTTGAGAAACCTTGACCAGGGAAAAGAGGTGCGACAATTCCTTGTTGCCGCGCAAGAGGTCCGCTGGGTGGAGTTGACAGCGGACGCTCGTCGTCTGGCATTCTCCACGAAGAAGAACCAGGTGAGCGTGTTCGATCTTCAGACAGCCAAGCGGTGCTTTCCTGTTTCCCAGGTGCCTGAAGAATTTGAGCCGCGCGTGCTCCGGGAAGACGGTAAACTCTTGCTCCTGGCCGACCGAAGCATCTCGCAAGGCTTGCTTTGGAACCTTGCGGAAGCCAGGGCCGTTTCGCGGCTCGTGGGCGGTTCCGCAGGGACGGGGGGGTTTTCTCCCAAAGGCGACCTGCTGGCCACCGGGGGCACCAACTCACCCCATGCTCCGCTGTTTTGGGACACGAAAACCGGTCAGCGGCTTGACTTGGCCGCAGGACATCATTCCTTCGTCTTGTGTGTGGCCTTTTCGCCGGACGGCAAGGAAGCGGCAACGTGTACCTTTATTCGTGGCGATCCGTTCGTCCGCTTTTGGGACACCGCCACCGGGAAGCCGCTGCGGAAACTGGAGGCATTTCCTTCCGGAGTTACCCGTGTCGCCTTCAGCCCGGATGGAAAGTGGATCGTTGCCGGCGGCTACTGGCAGAAGACAAGGGACGCCAGCGTCTGGGAGGCCAGGGCCTTCAAGAACGTGCTGAACGTCAAAGGCCACTTCTACGGAGCCCAACTGCTGGCCCTTTCGAGCGACGGCACCAAACTGGCAACGGTGGGTGGGGCAACAACCCCAGACGATGTGATTATCTGGGATCTGAAAACAGGAAAATCCCTGGCCAAACATCCGAATTTGGGACGAAGCAGCCAGCACGTCGCCTTCCTGCCGGGCAACGACACCCTTGCTCTGGGAGACATTCGCAACATCCATCTGTGGGATTGGGAAACCAATCGCGTACGAACGCTCAAGGTATCCGGTTCCAACATGACTTTCTCCCCGGATGGTTGGGTCGTGGCCGTGACAGAGAGCAGTGGCACGAAGCTTATCGAAGTCCTCACCGGGGAGGAAGTCTGGTCAGATCCCGCAGGCAAGGAGAAGCCTTCGCATGGTTCGCTGGCTTTTGCTCCCAACGGCAGGACCATTGCGGTCGGTTCCGGTACAGGTTTGGTGCATCTCGTCGATTGGTCCAAGCCAGGCGAAAAGCTGTCATTTCGGGGAAGCGACTTCGGTCCTTTTCACCTCGTCTTTTCCCGAGACGGAACCCGTCTGGCAGGCGTGGAAAATGCAACTGCTCTCATCTGGAATGTGGCCGACGTGGTTGGCCGCCCCCTCGGAAAGAGCGCGAAGGTGGAGGCCAAGGATCTGGCTGCCTGGTGCGGTTTGTTGAGTTCGACCGATGGACGGGCGGCCTACCGAGCCGTGTGGAAACTGGCGGCCGCACGGGATGAGGCGGTTGCCGAACTGAAACGCCAACTCCCTCTTGCGCGGACCGATGCCAAACAAATCGCGCGTTGGATTGCAGACCTCGATGACAAGAACTTCGCCACCCGAGAAAAAGCCTTGCTGGAACTCACGCAACTCGGCGAAGACGCCCGGCGGCCGTTGGAACTGGCCATGAAGAATCCCCGCTCGCTTGAGCAGCAGCGGCGGCTGGAGACGATCTCCGCGAAACTCAACGGCGTTTCCACCACGAAACTGCACCAGGTTCGTACCCTCATGGTTCTGGAACAAATCGGATCGCCATCTGCCCGCGAGGTGCTGAGGTGGCTGGCCAAGGGGGAGACCGATGCATTCGTGGCACGACAGGCTCATCTCGCTTTGGAGCGACTTGACAGCAAGTAGCCCTCGGCCCGGCGAGGAGTTGGTAACCGCGCAATCTGAGTCTACCGGGCACGCCCACGTCCCTCAGCCCCGCCGCTGAACAATTCCGTTAGCCCTGGCACACGAGCCGATACAGGATCTCCGCCGCCTGCTCGACCTCGTCGAGGGGCACCCACTCGTCGCAGGTGTGCGCCTTGGCGATGTCGCCGGGGCCGAAGACCACCGCGGGAGTGCCGGCTGCGGCGAGCGTCGAGGCGTCGGTGCCGTAAGGAACGGGCATCACCCGATGACTGCCGCGGACGCTGTCGATCGCCTCGCCCAGACGCCGCACGATGTCTTCCGATCCTTCGGGACCAAGCGCCACCTTGCTCATCCACGGCTCGGCACACTCGAACGGGAAGTCGATCCCGCCTTCACCCAGCAGGAACGCTTGCAACTGACCCGGCGCGGCGAG
>DASPXY010001394.1:0-3507 GCA_035637055.1 Gemmataceae bacterium
GAAACCGCCCCGTCAGGGCGGCGATTTCCTTGTCATCCTTCTCTTCCTTTCTGGCCTTTGCACGCTCGGCCTTGGTGAGTCGGTCGTTCAGCGTGTACGGCAGGAATGGGCCGCCGATTAACCGGCCCGGCCCTAGCCCCGACTTGAACTCCTCGCCGCCGCCATGCAGTTCCGGCAACAGCAATGCCAGGGTGGCGATCAGGCCCAGCAGGCAACAAGGACGGAAGCGCATGGGTGTGCTCACGAGAAAGGAAGCGATTGCATCAAGGCGACTCCGTTCCATCCAGGATGGCGCAAACCGAGCCGCCCGTCAAGCGGTGACAAGGTGACAAGGTGACAAGGTGACCAGGTGAAGGGCGTTATTCTCCTTCACCTGGTCACCCTGTCACCTTGTCACCTTGTCATCTGCGTTCAGCGGCTGCCGCGCTCGATCAGGTTGATCGTGCTGATCTGGTAGGTCGCACCGGCGCCCATCTTCGCGTCGCGAGTGGTCGCGGCGACTCGGCCGAGGACGCACACCAGGTCGCCGGGGCGATAGTTCGCCAGGTCGGCATGAGCGGTCAGCAGCACCCCGCCGCTGTAGCGATCCACCTCGTAGGGGCCAGCGTAGCGCAAGACCCACTGGCCACCGTCGATGCGGAATAGTTTGCCGGTGATCCAGCTGTAGTCCTGCTCGTGGCCGACCTTCTCCAGTTCTTTCGCGGAGAGTTCTGTAATGCCCTTCGGCAGCGGCGCGGGCGCCTTCATGCCTGTCGCTTGCAGGTCCGTGGCCTGCTGCACGCCTTTGTCGGCGGAACGTGGGCTGAAGAGGTTGCGCAGACGTTCGCCTAACCGGAAGGGCCGCGGGGCTGGCGGCGCCTCGGTGACTGGAGGGGAACTGAGCTGCTGGGCGATGGGCAACGGTGCCGGGCTGGCCTGCGCCGAACTCGGTGGGGCCTGGGCAAACGCACAGCGCGCCCCAAGCAGGCCCCCCACCAGCACGCCGACTTTCAACAAACGGAGGGATGATCGCATGGTTTCTCCAACTGAATCGGGCAATGGCCGCGCCTGAAGGATGAGGGATGAAGGATGAAGGATGAAGGATGAATCCGACAATCTTCGGATTCATCCTTCATCCTTCATCCCTCATCCTTTCGAGAGGGGGCCTGTCCCTGTTCCTGGGTTCGCGAGCGTCCGTAGCTCGCCCCTGCCGGTTGGTCCGACAGGGCTCCCGGTGTTCCCTCTCTTTCTTCGGCTCGCGCGGCCAATATGGATTAGCACGATGCCAACACCTTCCCCGGATACAGCGATAAGAGGGGAAAGGAGTACGGAGTACGAAGTACCAAGCGCGGCGGATGCGAGCGCGCGCTTGACACCGGCACGCCCGCTTGCCAACATCACAGCTGGCGGCAACGCTCTTGTGTTCTCCGGCATTCTCCCCTAGGCCCGGCTCCCTCATGGATTACCAGGTCGAACTCCCGATCTTCCGTGGTCCGCTCGACCTCCTCCTCTACCTCGTCAAACGCAACGAGGTAGACATCATCGACATCCCCATCGCCCGCGTCACCGAGCAGTTCCTGGAGTATCTCAACGTCATCCAGCAGATCGACGTCGAGTGGGCCGGCGATTTCCTGGTCATGGCCGCGACGCTCATGGAGATCAAGAGCCGCCTGCTGCTGCCGCGCAGCGAGGAAGCCGTGACCGAGGAGGCCGACCCGCGTCTCGAACTCGTCAAGCAGCTCATCGAGTACAAGAAATTCAAGGACGCCGCCGCTCTGCTGGAGACTCAGGCAGAGCGGCAAATGGCGCGTCTGGCGCGTCAGCCGCTGGAGATCCCCGCAGCCCCGGACCCGGCTCAGCAGCGATTGCAGCGCGTCGAGTTGTGGGATCTCGTCAGCGCCTTCGGGCGCCTCATGCGCGAGACCGCCGCGCTGCAGCCGCGGCAGATCGTCATGGATGAAACGCCCATCCATGTCCACATGGAGCGCATCCTCCAGCGCCTCGCCGAGAAAGCCCCGTTGACCTTGACCGAGTTGTTCACGCCGCCGCACACGCGCGGCCGTCTCCTGGGACTGTTCCTGGCGACCCTCGAACTCATCAAGGGACGGCGCGTCGTCGTCGAACAATCGCAGTCCTTTGGCGAGATTGTTGTCTTGCCGGCTCCACCCGCGCCGATCCCGCCGGAGGCTCCACCGACACCAGCCACACCCCCGGCATAGAATGCCCTGCGAGGAGACAACAAGCATCCTCGCCTTGTCGCGGCCGCCCTGCGTCTGGCCTTGATCCACAAACGTCAGCACGGTAATTTGTGACGAGAGCGATGTCGGAGTGCGTGGTAAAGAGAAGGCCCTCCATCACACAATCCGAAATCACTTCCCGATTCTCGCCTTTTCTCGTCGTTGGCCTTCAAACCAGAGAACACCTCATGGCGTACCTCATCTGCGAGCAAATCAGTCAAGGCCTGCGCGATTCGGAACGAACCGTGCTGGTCAGGGACATTCACGGACGAAAACATTTCCTCCGTGTCGAGGAGGCATTTCTGGCCCAAGAGGGAGGGCGCTACTGGCTCCCCGTCGGCCAGATCTGCGAAGATCCGGAAGGGGGCTTTGTCCTCATCGAGTTCCCACAGGAGGCCGAAACAGGGGCAAACCGTATCTGGGTACGCCCCAGCGACCTTCTCCAGCGCATGGGTGCATCGACATGATCCTTTCCGACCGGGAGATTCGTGCTGCCCTTGACCGAGGGTCGGTCCGTCTTACTCCCGATCCCCGGCAGGACGGTTCTGTCTGGTCCTCCACGGCCCTTGACCTGCGCCTCGATGGCCAGTTGGCCTTCTGGAACCCACCGGCCGCCGGAGGGGGACCAACTGAAGTCGATCCGTACCATCCCGACTATGATTATTCCCTTTTCGTGTCCCAAAGTGCCAGCATCGTGACCATTCCGCCGGAGGGCTATGCCCTTGGGCCAGGCACGTTCCACCTTGGCTGGACGGTCGAGAAGCTTACCTTGCCGTTTCGCTCCCGCCTTGCCGCTCGGGTAGAGGGCAAGAGCAGCCTGGCCCGGCTTGGCATCGGGGTCCATGTCACAGCACCGACCATCCACGCCGGCTTCGGCTACAAGGCGGAAGATCCTGGCTTTCCGGGCAACCCGATCCAGCTGGAAATCTGGAACTTCGGTCCACTGGTCGTCCGTCTCCGGCAAGGCATGCCGATCTGCCAGCTTATCTTTGAAGAAGTCCACGGCACGCCCGAGAAGGGGTACGCAGGACAGTTCACCGTGCAGGGACCGCACACGCCGTGATTTGCTTCGCGCTGGGATCAACCCTGACCCACTAACCGCAGTAGACGCGCCATCTCGTCGCGGAAACGCTAAAATGGAACGAGGCCCCACATACCGAGCCGCTGCCACCGGGAGACCGCCGCTTGATGAATGGCTTGACGACCGAACTGCTCAGCCAGGCCTGCCGGATTTTCCTCAACCTCGCCTACCCCGCCGGCGAGCAGAGCATCCCGGAGAAGAAGCGCGCTT
>DASPXY010001395.1:0-3053 GCA_035637055.1 Gemmataceae bacterium
TGCCGCACACGGCTATGGCCGTCATCACCGACGCCGGCCACCCCACCGACATCCACCCGCCGAAGAAGGAGCCGGTCGGCGCTCGTTTGGCCCTTGCGGCAAGGGCGATCGCTTATGGGGAGAAAATCGTTTCCTCGGGGCCGATCTATGCGGGAATGAAGGTGGAAGGCGATAAGGCGACCCTGGCCTTCCAGCACGTCGGCGGCGGTCTGACTGCCAAGGGTGGGGCGCTCACGGGCTTCACCATCGCCGGCGCCGACGGCAAGTTCGTCAAGGGCGAGGCGACCATCGTCAACGATACGGTCGTGGTGCGCAGCCCGGAGGTGCCGCAGCCCACGGCGGTACGCTTCGGCTGGGCGAACTATCCGGAAGTGAACCTCTTTAACCGGGAGGGCCTGCCGGCCTCGCCATTCCGTACCGACATGCCCCCGGAAGGGCGCTAACCTGCGGTGTTTCGCCGCGGTTCTCCGAACCGCGGCGAAACGGTGCCTTACGAGCCCTTGATCAGAATCTCCGAAATCACCTGCGCCACCGCCCGGCAGGCATCGACGGTCTCCTCCAGCCAGCCGTACAGCTCGCGCAGCTTGATCAGCGTGAGAATCTCCGGCGGCTGGCTGAACAGCTTGGCTTCCGTATCGCGATAAATACGATCTGCCTTGTTCTCAAGCCGGCCGATCTCGCGCAGGCTGATCTCGATCTGATCGAACTCCTTCATTTTGCGGCACAGCCGGATCGCCCGGGCGACGTGATTGCAGCACTCCTGGACGATCACGGCCATCTCGTTCTGCTCCGGCGTCGGCTTGTCGAGCCGGAAGGCGAGCAACCGGTACGCCGTCTCCTCCATGTTGTCCAGGACGTTATCGAGCGAGGTCGCCAGCGCATGGATGTCCTCGCGATCAAGCGGCGTCACGAAACTGCGGTCGAGTGCCTTGATGATACGTTCAACGACGAGGTCGCAGAGGTGTTCTTCCTTCTTGAGGGCGTCGGCTCGCTCCTGCAGGCGGTCGAACTCGGAGAGCATCTGGACGAAGGTCTTGGAGGCGCGGACCAGAATCTCCGCGGCCTCGTCGAACAGGTCAAAAAACTTCTCCTCACGGGGCATGAAGAAGACCATGGCATCTCCGGCGTTGGGTGAGTGTTTCACAACATCTTCACCCACTATTCTTGAGAATTTCACCGAAGTCGCCAGGGTGTTCTTCGTTCTTTCGGAGGCGTTCCAAAACTTAGAGCGTGGCGTCCCGCCCGCGCTCCGAGGTTTGCGACAGTGTTCGCCACCGCTTTTGACACGATCTCCTTTCTGACCTACGCTCTTTTCGTGGGAGCATAAATCCCAGCGGTGGTCGAGTCGGAGAGGATGCATGCACCAGGAAGCCAAGCCAGTCCCCCTGGCCTGGGGGACTCTTCGTTGGCGGCTCGCGTTGGCCGGCCAGTTCCTGTTCGTGTTCGCGGCAGTGGCGCTCTCGGGGCCTGGACGGGTCGATATCAACGACGGGCAAACGCGCTACGAGGTCGCCCGCTCGCTCGTCGAGTACGGCGACTCCGTCATTCGCGACAAGAACGTCTGGTTCGCCGTCATGCCGGGCCGCAATGGCGAAACCTACACCAACTACCGCTTTCCGCAGACGGGCCTGGGCATCCTCGCCATCTGGTTCGCCGACGCGACCGGCCGAGACGGCGAAGCGCGCCGTCTGTTCTTCTTCACCCTGATCAGTCCGTTACTCGCCGCCTTCCTGGCCCTGACTTACTCGGTCTGGTTCCGGAGCCTCGGGCACAGTCCCGGAGCGAGCCTCGCCTGGGCCACGGCGGGCATCTTCTGCACCCCCAACTGGTACTACGGTACGAGCACCTTCGACGATATGCTCGGGGCCGCGGCGGTCGTGCCGGCCGTCGCGGTGGCGTTCCTGTTGCGCGAGCGGCGGCCCCTGCTGGGGGCGGCGCTCGCCGGCCTGCTCATGGGCTGGGCCTTCAACTGCAAACCGCCACTGGGGGTGTTCGTCCTGCCGGTCCTGGCCGCCTGCTATTGTCCTGCCATCACCGGGGGCCGGCGACTCGTCCCGCTCGGGCTTGTCTGCCTTGGCCTCGCCCTCGGCATCGCGGCACACAAGGGCTACGAATGGTACAAGTTTCCCCCGGGCCAATGCGATCCCGACCAGATGGCGGAGACCATCTATGGGAAAGTGTGGGTCGGCGATCCCATCCCGGGCCTGGGGGGCCTGACCGTGAGCCTGTCAGCCGGCGCCGTGTGGTACTGTCCGACGTTCCTGCTGAGTGTCGTGGGCTGGGTGTTATGGCGCCGGCAACATCTCGGTTTCTGCCAGACTGTTGTCTTCGCCTCACTCGTTTTAGTCCTATTCCTGTCGTTTTTGACTTTTTTCAAGGGCGAGCCGTGCTGGGGGCCGCGTTACCTCACGCCGCTGTTCGCCCTGTGGTGGGTGTTCGTACCGGCTGCCGCAACGGTCCTGCGCCGGCGCTTCGTGGCCGGCCTGCTGGCGCTGGGAGCCGTAATCCAGCTGCTCGCTCTCAGTGTGGATCCGCAACGGCTGCTACTCTCAAAAGCGATCCCATTTAACTACTATCAGTATGACCGAGCCCTCCAGTTCCATCCGCAGCTGTCGCACCTGCTGCAGCGGCCGCGGGAAATCGCGGAAATCCTGGCCCGGCAAGGGCGCTCTCCCGAGTACAGCCCGGCTCCGTCTCCGACCTACGCGACCGCAGTGCCGTCGGCGTTCCCGCTCGTACTGACCAGTACATTAGGCCACGGCACCTCGCCCCTGGCGTTCCGTCCGCTGACGACCGTGTCCGCGCTGCAGATGGGCACGCTCCACGGCCCGGCCCAGTATATCGACGCCGCGGAGCGCTACCACGTCTTCGCATCCTTTCGCCCGTGGTGGCTCAGCCATCAGTACCTGTCGCCCGAGGAGCGACCCGTCGATCTCGTGCGGACGCTCCTCTTGCTGCTGGGGATGAGCGGGCTTGGCCTGGGAGTGATGGTGGTCGCGGGCCGGTCGGGTGACCAGGTGACAAGGTGACCAGGTGACCAGGTGACAAGGTGA
>DASPXY010001396.1:0-2354 GCA_035637055.1 Gemmataceae bacterium
CTGGGCGACGGCTTCCAGCCAGATCCGGTGCAGTTCCGGGTCGGCGGCGATGCAGTCCGGTTCGACGTACTCGGCGACGGACTCATCCACGTACCTCTGGGACAGCTGGGAAAACCCGAAGCCAGCGCGGTGCCGGACCAACTCATGGGAACAGCTGCGGCTGATTCCGACGAACAGAAAATTCCAGACGGCATGCTCGAGCACCGATCCATGACCGACTTCGAGAATATGGTCGATGTACGTCTTGTTGCCGCCGGGCCGCGGCCGCGCGAAGGACATATAACACGTCCTCCCCGCCACTTCGACCAGGTGTTCGGCGGCGACTTCGGTGTCGGTCTGCCAGGCCACCCCATGATCCGCGAGGAAGCGATCGACTTCCGCTTGATCCACGACCTGCCGGCCGACGAGGTAGACGGTCGGCTCCAGCAGGATGCGGATGTCCATGACAGAGTTGGGGGCGGCGGCCATGCGGGGGACTCCTTTCCCACAGAAAAAGGCGGCTCGATTCCATGCCTTGTTGGGGGGTATCCCTTCCGTTGGCGGACCAGTCGCGACCGTTGGCCGAGCGCCAGGACGGGCAGGGTGGGCGCTTGTAGTGTAGCAAGACGCTGCGGCGTACGCTAGACGATCCCGATTTTCTTTCGCTGGTCCCGCTTGCGGGTTAGCGCTCCGAGTGCTAACCCGCAAGCGGGGACGCTACCACTTGCCCATGATCGCGCGGGCCGCGTTCCTGCCCGCGGCGCCCATCACCCCGCCGCCGGGGTGCGCCGCCGAGCCGCACAGGTAAAGCCCCTTAATCGGAGTGCGATAGTCGGCATAGCCCGGCACTGGCCGGAACAGGAATAGCTGGTTGAGCAGCATCGACCCCTGGAAGATGTTGCCGCCCGTCAGGTTGAACGTCTTCTCCAGGTCCACCGGCGTCAGGATCTGGCGATCGATGACCGATTTCTTGAAGTTGGGCGCGTACTCGTTGAGGATGTCGAAACAGCGATCAGCGAACTTGTCGCGCTGCTCGTCCCAGGTGCCTTCGCGCAGCTTGTAAGGGGCGTACTGGATGAACATCGACATGAGGTGCTTGCCCGGCGGCGCCACGCTCGGGTCCACCACCGACGGCAGACAGCATTCCAGGATCGGATCCTTCGAGGGCCGGCCGTACTTGGCATCGTCGTAGCCACGCTCGATGTAGTCCTGATCGGGGCAGATGTGGATGGTGCCGCGATGCTGCGGCCCCGGCCCGCCCGGATAGGCGGTGAAGTCCGGCAACTCCGCCAGGGCGACGTTGATCTTGAGCGAGGCGCTGTCGTAGTTGATGCGCTCGATCGCCTCGGCGAACTCGGGCGGGAGCAACTTCGGGTCGAGCAGTTTCGTGAAGGTCAGGTTCGGGTCGAGGTTGCTGGCGACGACCTTGGCCTCGAACTGGTCACCGCTTGCGAGAGCGACGCCCGTCACCTTGCCGTTGTTGACGAGGATCTTCGAGACCTCCGCCTCGGTGCGAATCTCGACGCCGAGATCCTTCGCGGCCTTGGCGAGCGCCTGCGTTAAGCCACCCATTCCGCCCTTCGTATAGCTCCAAACTCCCTTTTTGCCGTTCGTCTCGCCCATGACGTGATGGAACAGGACGTAAGCGGTCCCCGGGGTGGATGGGGCCGCGAAGGCGCCGATGATGGCGTCGGTCGCGATGGTCGCCTTGAGTTGCTCCGACTCGAACCAGCGGTCGAGAATGGGCCGGGCGGCGCCGGTGAGCACTTCGAGCGCTTCGCTCATCGCGGGCCCCATCTTCTGGAACGAGCGGCCCAGTTTGAACAGTTTCCACAGTCCGCTCAGGCCGGGGCGGACGATGTTGGGCGGCACCAGGTCGATAGTCGGCTCGACGACCGAGGCCACGCGCTCCAGCATCTTCTCGTATTTGGGGTAGCTCTCGGCGTCGCGCGTGCTGAACTTCGCGATTTCCCGCAAGGTCATCTGGGCATCGGGGCCCATCAGAAGATAGCGGCCATCTTCAAAGGGGCTAAAGGACGAGGGATTGCGCTCCAGCGACTCAAAGCCGTAGTCGCGCAGGCGCAGGTCGGTGATGATTACGGGGCGGAAGAGGCTATTGACGTAGGCGGCGGTCGAGACCTTGAAGCCGGGCCAAACCTCCTCGGTGACGCAGGCGCCGCCGACGAGATAGCGGCGCTCCAGCACGAGCACCTTCCAGCGGGCCTTCGCCAGATAGCACGCCGTCACCAGGCCATTGTGACCGCCGCCGACAATGATTGCGTCGAACTTTCCTGCCATGGAATGGACTCCCTATTTCGCGGGGGTTGGGCGAACCCCTCCCCCCAACCCCCTCCCCGCAACGGAGAGGGGGAGAA
>DASPXY010001397.1:0-4651 GCA_035637055.1 Gemmataceae bacterium
CGCCCTACGTGAAAATGGGAAGGTCTGGGTGTTTAGGCGATTTGGTTGGTCCAGGCAGCAGACAGTGACTTCTCCGACACTCGCGGACGTTGATTCTTTTGCAAGACCATCCTGCACAACTCCTTGGGAGAAGAACCTGACGCTGGCTGGGTGGTCGCTTCGGGATCCTGCTTCCTCTTTTTCCGGAGGGTGAACAGTGCGCCGCGTATTCACAGGCTTGACGATCTCCGCGTGCCTTCTTATTCCGGTGACGGCTGCCGAGGGGTGGCAGCACAAGCATATCGGGCATCACCACGTGCGACCGGTGGTTGTACCGACCGGTGTCGCCCCGGCTGGATTGTTCACGAACCTCATCGGGGGATTCTTGAACTCCGGGCTTGGTCAGGCACTCTCGCAGGAGGCGTTCAATCAACTCCTGAAGGCCCTCCGCGACCAGCTGGGCTCCGGCTGCACGGTGGATCAAGAGGTAGTGACCTCGCTCGACACGATCGACAACACTCTTGCCTCCATCCAGGCAAAACTCGACCTGATTGGCGGTGAAGCGATTCCAGCCCCCGAGACAACGGCGCGAAAGGGTGTGGGGATTAGTTCGGTGAAGCCCAAGGTGACGATCGTGGGGCCTCCTTCTCTCCAGGCCGTGCAGAAGGCGGTGGTGCTCCAGAGTCATACGTTGAGTAAACTTGTCGAGCACCATAACACATTGCAGAAGCACCTCAATGCTCAGACAGCGTTCCTCGCCGCACAAATTCAGGCACTCCAGCGGTCGCAGGACCAGCACCTGACCGAGATGTCGGCCACTCTCAAGGCGATGCTTGAGGAACTGAAAAAGATGAAAAAGGGTGGTTAATCGAGGGAAACCGCCCGGAACGCGAGCGTGAACTTCAAGGTGGGTGAGGAGTTCTCAAGGCTGCCGCAAGGAGGGTTTCTCAGGGAAGCCCGGTTCTGACCGAAAGCGTGGACAGCTGGGCCGCGCGAAACCGTCCATCGGTTTTGCGCGGCCTGTGTCTTTTTGGGGAGCGAGCCGGATTGGCTAAATCCGGGTTGCTACGCGGACGATGGAGATAACATAGCTGGGGCACGTCCCGGCTGTCCCCCAGAAAACTGAGGATTCGACCCATGCGTGGCCCCCTGCTCTTTGTCGTCACTACGGCGGGTGTGATCTGGGCTGCTGGCCCGGCCGCCCGTTCCAGCGCGACCGACCCTCCTCCGCACGCTGTTGCACCGGATCCGTGTCAGCCGTGCGGGGCGCCAAAGGTCATTCATTTACCCCCGCAGCGCCTCTGCATCGAGATGTCGGCACCGGAAGTCATCGTCAAACCGGCGGCCGTTCAGCCGATGTGTGTTGAACGGCCGAGTTTCCTTGAGCGCTGCTGCAATTGGTGTCGGCGGCCTGTCTGTGTGCAACCGGTCGTCCCGATGGTTGCTGCCCCGTCGGCCCCGATGGCAATGACCACAGGTTTCGCTGTTCAACCGCAGGCCGTCCAGACGTTGAGCATGGCGCCAATGAGCATGGCGCCGATGAGCATGGCGCCGATGAGCGTCGCGCCAATGAACGTGGCGCCAATGAGCATCGCTCCCATGGCCTTTCAGCCAGCTGCGGTGTCAGCCCCTGTCTCGCTCTCGTCGTTAAGCGTTGCCGGCCCGGTCTCTCTGCAGGGACTGTCGCTCAACGTCCAACCGACGGCTATGACAACGGCGACACCGTTGGTGCTGAACGTGACTCAGGGTCGTGCGCCGTCCACCGCTGCGACCCCACAGGATACGGGAATGGATTGTGGGGAGGCTATCAAGCGGCTGTCCAAGTCCGTGGAGACACTGACGACCCTGGTCGAGAAGCATACCGACATTCTGGCGAGCCACGAGACCCGCCTGCAGCAACTCAAGATGAAGGTGGACGAACTGGATCAGCGCTTCCCGGCCAAAAAGAAAGGTGAGGGGGAATAACCTGCAACTGGGGGGATCGTGCCCGTCGTCGGATTGATTGTCGCGCTTGCGCTCCTCTGCGGAGGAAGGACCACTGATGCCTTCCTCCGCAGTTCGTTTTTTCCTTGCTGTCTTCCCGTCCCTCCTCGAGCGGTTCACAGTGGGAGAGCGCACGATACGAACCCGAAGCGTGAGCGAGGTGCTCACTGAAGCCTCGCTCACGCTTCGGGTTCGTATCCCAGGCGACTGCGAACCGCTCGAACTTGGCATGAAAGGCCCTGCGGGAATGCGTGCCCCTCTGGATTTTGGCAGGTTCTGCCGCGACTGTTATTTCACCAGAAGGACCGGGCAGGAGGACAGCAGGCCGACCTTGTGACTGAGGCTCCCCCAACCGGCGGCCGGATGCTCTGGGTCGGGTCGCGGCGACGTCAACACGATCAGTTCGGCGCTGGTCTCTCGGGCAAACCGCAAAATATCCGGGCCGCGCTGTCCGTAAATGGTCTCTGCACGCCAAGACACGCCACGCTGTTCGAGCTGCTTTCCAAGCTGGCCGAGATGCCGCTGGGCAGCTTTCTCCAATCGCTGGTAGAAGGTTTTGTCCTCCTCCATCGGCAGGCCCGGGATGATCTCGATGACGTGCAGCAAGACGACCTCGGCACCGGGCCGGGCCAGTTCGGCGGCGGCTTGCAGGGCTTGCCCGTGCCGGTCGGACAGATCCACCGGCAACAGAAGTTTCTGAAACATGGACCAGCTCCTTTCGGAGTGAGGGGACAGGAGAACACAGAACCTGGCTCCCTCGCCCACTGTCAGCAAACATCATACCGGAAGGAAAATCGGCCCTATTTTTGCTCTAAATTAACCTCAGCGCAACCCTGCGATTTCCGAGATTGCCCGGATCCTTCGGGCCTTCCCGCCTATCTAATCGTATAACGGATAGGACAGGGAGAGCCCTGAATGACTGCTCAGGGATCCATTACGCAGGGAATCGGTCGCGTTCGACCTCTCCCAGGCGCCAGTCAGCGGCACCGGAACAGGCCCTATCCCAACGGTTTCCCATCCTGGGGTGGTTTTCGTAAATCGTTCGGCAACGTCAACCTTCTCAGCGGTTGCGTCAACGAAATCCGTCAACCCCGACCCCAACGAATCCTCGGCATCGTTGCCGCCTGCGCTGCCCCCGCCGGTCGGCGCATCGACACGCCGGCTACCGCCAGGCGCCGGCATCGTTATCGACTGGCGGATCTCGTGAGTGCGGCGCGAAGATTGCATCAGGAAAGAGCAGGGGGTGACTCATCATGAGGAATAAAGAGTACGTGAAAAGAAGTAAAATGCGGCTCCGCGACCGGATCGTTGAGGAGCAGTTCGAGACCTCAGCCGATGAGGAACTGCAACCGCCAGTGCCTCTGGACGAGGAAGTGTCCGCAGCGGAGGTATCGCTCGGGGACAATCCTTTCACGGACGACGCCCTGAGCCTGTATCTGAAGCAGATGGGCACGATCCCACTGCTGAACCGGCAGCAGGAGTTCGCCCTGGCCGCACGGCTGGAGCGAGCCCGGCGGCGCTACCGGCGGGCCGCCCTGTCCAACTGGACCGTGCTTGAGCAACTCATTGGCACCTTTGACCGCGTGGTCGCGGGCGAGTTGAATCTGGATCGAATCATTGATGTGGTGGCGAGCCTGGGCCTGGATCTGGCCGCCATCCGGGGGCGGCTGCTCCATCACCTGGAGGCGCTGCGGCGACTGTGGGAAGAGGCGGCCGTGGCTCAAGGGGAGACCCCGCATGAGGCCCGACGCCGGTTGCGGCGTGCGGTCCGCCTCGCCGAGGAACTGTCGCCGCGCATCGACTTGCTGAACGATTGGACCGCGGCCTTGAAGCCGCAAACCGAGGACGCCCTCCTGCTGCCAGTGCTGGACCGCCGCCGGCGGCTCTACCAGCGGGGACGGCGGGAACTGGCCGAGGCGAACCTGCGGCTGGTGGTGTCGATCGCGAAGAAGTACCGCAACCGCGGCCTGCCCTTCGCGGATTTGATCCAGGAAGGCAACAGCGGCCTGATGCGGGCGGTGGACAAGTACGACCATCGCCTCGGCTTCAAGTTCGGCACCTACGCCACCTGGTGGATTCGCCAGGGTATCACCCGGGCGTTGTCGGACCTGTCGCGAACCGTCCGCGTCCCCTGCCATCACCTGGCGCTGATGCGGCAGATCGAACGTATTAGCCGCGAATTGACGGTCGCGCGCGGCAGGGAGCCGACGGCAGAAGAGATTGCGTCGGCGCTCAACATCACGCCGGAGCAGGCGTGGACGCTGCGGACGGCCGGGCGGCAGCCGGTGAGCCTGGACGAGCCGCGCGGCGCCGACGAGCAGAGCCTGGAGGGCTTTCTGCGGGCGAGCGTCGGGACCGCTGGCGAGGGCGCTGATCGGCGGTTACTCAAACAACGCATCGACGAGGCGCTCGCGACGCTGGCGCCGCGCGACCGGACGGTGATCGAAATGCGTTTCGGTTTGCGCGACGGTCACCCACGTTCGCTGGAGGAGATTGCCCGGGAATTCGGGCTGACGCGCGAACGGATTCGTCAGATTGAGAGTCGCGGCCTGGTGAAACTGCGCGACCCCGATCGCAGCGGGATCCTTGCCGAGTTTGTTGAGCGCAGCTAAGAAGTGGTTTCAAAACCAACCCGAAGCGTCAGCGAGGACCGTCCTCGCTGACGCTTCGGGTTGGTTTTGAAACCACT
>DASPXY010001398.1:0-2267 GCA_035637055.1 Gemmataceae bacterium
AAGCGCGAGCGCTACGGCAAGGGCGAAACCGGCCTGGCGGTGCGCAGTTTCGAGCGGAACCGGCAACTGCTGGAGCCGGAGATCGACGCCCGCCTGCGCTGCCTCGTCCGCTCGCGCCTCGACCATCTCGGCGTCCGCGGCGCACTGGCCCTGCTCGACGAGTATGCAAAATTCTATAAAGGCGAGCTGGAAAAGGCGCAATACATGGAGGAGATCACGCGCTCGGCTCCGCCACCGTGGGAGGATCGCGTCCTCGACGCTCAGCGGCTGCCGCTCGCCCGCTACGCGCGCGTGGCCGTTCGCGCAGAGCTGCTGCGCGCCGCCCATCAAGTCTGCGAGCACCTGCAGAAGAGTTTTCATCACGAGGCGATCCCCGATATTCGCCTGTGCCTGGAGCGCGTGTCGCGGCAGATTGCGCCGGGGGACAAGGTCCAGTCGCACGCGGAACAGTTGCGCCGCTTCGAGGCCGCCCTCGCCGCCCAGACCGACGCAGTGACCGGGGTGCAGCACTACCTGGCGCGCCGCTTCGCCGAGTTGCGCGAGCCGGCGACCTCGCACGGCCGCACGATCGGCCTGCTCGACCACCTCTCCGACGCCGAGTATGACGGCGCAATCCGTCGCCTGGTAGCCCCGCAGGGCCGCGGCAATAGCCTCGACATGCTCGAAATCGGTCCCGAGGTCGAGCGCAAGGTACTCGAACATTTGCGGTCTTTGAAGGAGACATGGCGCAACGTCAACAGTGTCGGCGACCTGGCGCTGGCGCTGTTCCAGGGCGGCGAGGCGCCGGTGCAGGCGGTCGTGGACGAACTGGCTCGCGACCTGGCGGGAGCGTGCGAGGCGCTGCTCGCCGGCTTCGCGGCCGACACCTCCGCGCTGCAGCAGTTCAACCAGGACGTCAACGAGAAGCGCGTGCGGCTCGACTGTCTGCGTATTTATTCGGGCTGCTACCTGCGCATGGCCCGCTCGGGCGATCAGCAGGAACTCGACGTGCCCGCGATCAAGCGGCTCGGCGTGGCCAACAGCAAGGGGGCTGCCGCCGAGGCATTTCGCCGCGAGCTGGAGGCGGGCGCCGGCAACAACATCGTCGGCCTGCAACCGTTCGACCTCGGCGACGATGCCCTGGTTGTCTATCAGGAGAAAGCTGGTATTCCACTCTGCTATTACCAGGAACTGGAGACGCTTTCCCAGCATTATTACCGTTCGCGGCGGCAGCGCGAGACGCACATTGATTGGCGTGCCCTGCACGGCCGCTTGCCGGACATTCGCCGCGTCAGCCAGGAGCGGCAGAAGCACCTCGCCCACTGTCTGGAGCTGACGCTGTACGGCATCATCACGGGGGTGCTGACGTACCGTCCGGAGCCGCGGCCGAGTTGCTTCTGGCTGGAGAGCCGCGGCGCCCTCGGCGGGCCGATGCCGACGCCGGTTGGCGAGCAGTTCGAGGCCGTCGTCAACCGGCTCGCCGAGCAGGAGGGCGACCGCGCCGAGGTACAGGTGCAGCTCGACGAGTGGTTCCGGCGCATGGCCGGCCGCAACGAGGGTCAGCAACTGGTGCTGCTCTGGTGCGCTTTGCAGGATTTGTGCGAACTGGTCCGCAGTCGTGTGGCGGCTCGGGTGGCGCGTGCGGGATTGGCGGGTCAGCGGGAGGAGCGCAACTCCCCGATGTTCCGCGTGCTGGCGGAGCGGATGGTGCCGGCGGCCCTGCGGCGGGTGCAGGGCCTGCCGGGCGCCGCGGTCTGGCTCAGCAGCGGTCTCGACCTGTCGGTGATCCTGCGCGACGTGGAAGGCGACGAGCGCGAGAAGGCGCTGCGTCTACGGCGCGAGTTGCTCGCCGGCTGCTTGCAGCCGGCCCACGAGGGACTGCCGATCCCGGTGATCTCGCCAGGGGCGCGGGTGGAGGAAAAGGTGTTTGGCGATCTGCTGGCTCGCCGTTCGGCCCCATTGCCCCGGCCAGCGCCTGCAGACGGCGAGCCCGGGACGTTGGTCCCGCCCGGGACGGGCGAGACGCAGCGGTTCCGCTTTCCCGAGGACTACGATCAACAGTCCTGAGACAGGAGGCGGTTTGACAAGCAGCGGTTGAGTGAGTAGTTTGCGACGAGGGAATGGGAGTCTGGTGTGGTTCTGGTTCGCCGGCTGCGACCATTAACTACACAGTCGCAAGTTCTCGGAGACAGCCATGAAGCGAGACAGTCACGTGGAACAGCCAGCCGCCGAGCCGTTGGTGGGACTGGCAGGTGCGCAGGTCGCGGGCCTGGGGAACAGCCGGTGCG
>DASPXY010001399.1:0-2556 GCA_035637055.1 Gemmataceae bacterium
CCGTCTTGAGGATCGAGGGGTTGTTGAACCTCCACCTCAAGACAGGAGCACCCCCGATGACCCAAGAGGCCATCAGCCCGCTGCGGCAGCGGATGATCGAGGATATGACCGTCCGCAACTTCGCCTCGGAGACCCAGCGCAACTACATCCGCGCCGTCAAGAACCTCACCGTCTTCCTCGGCCGGTCGCCCGACACGGCCACGGCCGAGGACCTGCGGCTCTTCCAGCTGCACTTGACCAGTACCGGCGTCCGCCCGCCAACCATCAACGGAACGGTCACGGCGCTGCGGTTCTTCTTCAGCGTAACGGTCGACCGGGTCGGTGTCATCAAGCCGCTGACGTTCGTCGCGGAGCCGCGGAAGATCCCCGTCGTGCTGAGTCCCGAAGAGGTGGCGCGCTTTCTGGAGGCGGCACCAGGGGCGAAGTACAAGGCTGCACTCGGTGCCGCCTACGGTGCGGGCTTGCGCGTCTCCGAGGTCGCGTCGCTCAAGGTCTCCGACATTGACAGCAAGCGCATGATGCTGCGGATCGAGCAGGGCAAGGGGCACAAGGATCGCTTTGCCATGCTCTCGCCGCAGCTGCTCGAGCTGTTGCGCGACTGGTGGCGGATCGCGCGGCCCCGGGTCTGGCTGTTTCCTGGACAGAACCCGGTCAACCATCTCACCACGCGTCAGCTCAACCGCGCCGTTCATGCCGCGGCTCATATGGCGGAGATCACCAAGCGGGTGACGCCGCACACGCTGCGGCACAGCTTTGCGACGCATCTGCTGGAGCAGAACGTCGATATCCGCGTGATCCAGGTGCTGCTCGGGCACGCCAAGCTCGATACGACCGCGCTCTATACGCGTGTCGCCACCAACACCATCCGCGCGGTCATGAGCCCGCTGGACCGCCTCACGCCGCTGCGGCGCAAGAGAGACGAGCCGCCTGCGTAAAGCCCAGGCCGCATGGCACGTCCAGCTCTGGAGGTCGCGGATATCTTCCGCGACCACGGGCCAGCGTGGCGCCGCGCCAACGCCGGTCACGTGAGCCTCGGCCAACTGAAGGTGATGTCTGCCATCGAGCGCTGCCGCACGGCGGCTCTCGGCGGCCATGTTGCGCGCTGCGAGAAGTGTGCCCACACCCACATCGCCTACAACAGCTGCCGCAACCGCCATTGCCCGAAGTGCCAAGGCGCGGCGGCGAAGGACTGGCTCGCCGAGCGCGAGGCCGAGTTGTTGCCGGTGCGCTACTTCCACGTTGTCTTCACGCTGCCGGCAGCGATCGCCGACATCGCCTACCACAACAAGGCGGTCATCTACGACCTGCTGTTCAAAGCCTCGGCCGAGACGACGATCACCATCGCCGCAGACGAGAAGCATCTCGGCGCCCGCATCGGCATCACCTCCGTGCTCCACACCTGGGGCTCGGCGATGACGCACCATCCGCATGTGCATATGATCGTGCCCGGCGGCGGTCTATCGCCAGCCTGCCCCGGACAACGATCCGGGGGCGCGCGCTGGATCTCCTGCCGGCCCAACTTCTTCCTGCCGGTCTTGGTGCTCTCACGGCTGTTCCGGCGGCTGTTCCTGGAGAAGCTCGTCGCTGCCCACGACGCCGGCCGGCTGAGATTCTTTGGCGAGCTGATCCATCTTGCCGACGCCGATGCGTTTGCGGCCTATCTCGCCCCGCTACGCAAGACCAGGTGGTTCGTCTACTCCAAGCGCCCGTTCGCTGGGCCCGAGGCGGTTCTGGCCTACCTGTCGCGCTACACGCACCGCGTCGCCATCTCCAACCGCCGGCTGATCTCGGCCGACGACGAGGACGTCACCTTCAAGTGGAAGGATTACAGGGTCGAGGGGCGTGCCCGGTATAAGACAATGACATTGGCGACGGGTGAGTTCATCCGCCGCTTCCTGATCCACGTCCTGCCCAAGGGCCTCCACCGCATCAGACACTACGGCCTGTTCGCCAACGGCTCGCGCGCAGAGAATGTTGGGCGAGCCCGCGAGCTTCTCGTCGTGCCGCCGCCAGCGACAAATCCAGAGAAGCCAGTCGAAGCCGAAGCAGGCGAGTCATCGAGCCTCTCGCATCCCTGCCCCTGTTGCGGCGGCCGCATGCTCATCATCGAGACCTTCGAGCCCGGCGGCGCGCCCCGATATCGGCCGACCGCACCGACGACCGCCATCAGGATCGACACGTCATGAGCGGCATTGCGCAACACCCATGCCGCAAAGCTGGTTCTCACGCTCGCCGGACCTCCGCCGGCCACGATGGCGCTCGCACGAACTTGCCGTTCAGAGATCGGGGTGCGCATCGATCATCACCATCTGCTGTCTCCGGCGGCGACAACAACGCCCCGACCAGGCCTACCAATGTCCCCGATGCTCGTGTTTGGTCGCATCGGTCCCCCTCCGGCACCCCATCCGCAGCGCCCAAATCGCCATAGATCGCCCGGCACCGCCGGCGCCTCATCTTCCCGCGGGTTCCTTCCTTGGAGGGTTGCAGACGCCGGCCCACGAGCGCGTGGCAACGTTCATGACGGGCCGACATCTGCAACCCTTCACACGAGCGGAA
>DASPXY010001400.1:0-5624 GCA_035637055.1 Gemmataceae bacterium
ACCGCAGGGCCGCCGGTCACGCACAGCAAGCGCACGTCGCGATGGTCGAAGATCGCCTGCGCTGACTCCAGCGTCGGCGTGCGAATGACGGCAATCAGGGCGTCGAGGCCGATGGCGTCGTGAATCGCCTTGTTGAACAATTGCGCTCCGCGACAGGCGATACGAGCGCCACCCGGATGCGGATTGCACACCAGGGCATTGCCCGCGGCGAGCATGTTGATCGCGTTGCAGGCGAGCGTAGGCAGCGAGTGCGTCACCGGCGTGATGATGCCGATGACCCCAAAAGGCGCATATTCGGTGAGCGTGACACCGTTCTCGCCGCTGTAGGCATCGGTGCGCAGGAACTCGACGCCGGGCGTTTTCTCGCCACAGACGACCAGTTTTTCGACCTTGTGCTTGAGACGGCCGATGCGCGTTTCCTCGAACTCCTCGCGGCCGAGTTGCTCCGCCTGTTCGATGCAGATGCGGCGAATGCAGGCGACCGCCTTGCGGCGTGCGTCCAGGCCCATCGCCTCGAAGCGGCGCTGCGACTCGGCAGCAGCGGCGACGGCGCTGGGTACGTCCTCGAAGACGCCCCACGGCCGTGCCTTGCCGTTCTGCTTGCCATTGCCCGAAGGCGCCTGCCCGTTGCGCATGCTCGCCAGCACCTGCTGGACGACATCGCGGATCAGTTGATCGGTGACTTGCATGGTTACTGCTCTCGCGCGGAGAAAATCGTCTTGTTTTCGATATTGACGGTATCCACGATCCCGATAATCGTCGCATCGACCGGCAGCTTTTCGGTCTCGGGCGTCAGGCGAGCGCTGGAGCCTTGCACGATCAGCACCATTTCGCCCTGGCCAGCGCCGACGGTGTCCACGACGACGAAGGTGCGGCCGGTGCTCACAAGGCGGTCGCGTGCCGACGGATCGACGCGGAGCGGCTCGACGGTCAACAATTTGTGACCGGTCATCGAGGCGACCTTCTGCGTCGCGATCACGCTGCCGGTGACTCGGGCCAGGAACATGAGGGCCGCTCCGGGCAAAGGCAACGAGCGGCGGGGTTTATCCCCGCCGTCAGACCGCCGGGATAAACCCGGCGGCTCGTCAAGAAACGGACTCCAGGAACTCCTTCGCTTGCCGGGCGACGATCAGTTCCTCATTCGTCGGCATGATCCAGATCTGCACGCGACTGCCCAGCGCATCGATGCGCGACTCCGCCTCGCTCTTGGCGTTCAGCTGCGGATCGAGGGCAATGCCGAACCAGTCAAGGTTGTCGCAAATGGCGGCCCGCATCGCTGGCGAGTTTTCGCCGATGCCGCCGGTGAACACGATGGCGTCGGCGCCGCCGAGTTGCAGCAAGTACGCCCCGAGGTAGTGGCGCACCGACGCCGCGAACACGTCCAGCGCCAGCCGCGCCCGTTCGTCGCCATTCGCGGCCGCCGTCTCGATGTCGCGCAGGTCGCGGCTCACGCCGCTGATCCCTTCCAATCCGGAGCGGTTGGCCAGATCGTCGAGGAGTTGTTCCAGCGTCTTGCCCGTCTTGCGCAGCAGCACCGGCAGCGCGAACACGTCGAAATCGCCGACACGATTGTTGTGCGGCAGTCCGCTCTGAGGGCTCATGCCGAGGCTGTTCGCGAACGATTTGCCCGCCCGAATCGCACACAGCGAACTGCTGCCGCCGAGGTGGCAGGAGATAACGCGGATCTGCGTATTGCGCAGCAGCCGGGCGATCCGTTCGGCGATGTAACGATGGCTGGCGCCGTGAAAGCCCCAACGCTTGACGCCGTACGTCTCGGCCCACTCGAGCGGGACCGCGTAGAGCCGCCGCGCCGGCGGAATCGTTTCGTGAAAGCCGGTCTCGAACGCGGCGATCAGCGGTAACTCGGGCAGTTCCTTCGCCAGCAACCGCATCGCGGCGACGTAGGGCGGATTATGAGCCGGCGCTACGTCGTTGTACGCTTCCATCGCGGCCAGCACGCGATCGTCCACGCGATGGACACCGGTCAGGCCGTCGGCGTGGACCGCCTTGAAGCCAATGGCCGCCAACTCCGACGGATCCTTCAAACAGCCGCGCCGCGGGTCGGAGAGCTGCTGCAGGCACAGCCGCACGGCCGCAGCGTGGTCGGGGGCGGCCAGGTGCGTTTCCTCCGAGACGCCGCCCGCGATGACATAGCAGCGAGCCTTGTCGGAGCCGATGCGTTCGATGCCGCCACGGGCCAATACCCGCTCATCCGCCATGTCGAACAGGCGATACTTGAAGCTCGTGCTGCCCAGGTTCGCGACCAGGATCTTCATCGCGGGTGATCCTCAACCCGCTTGCGGGTTAGCAGTCCGGCGCCTGCTAACCCGCAAGCGGGTGTCGGTGTCGTCAACGGCCCAGGAACGTCTCGAGTACCGCCTCTTCCGGCCGGGGGATAACGTGGGCGCTGACCAGTTCGCCGTGCTGGCTGGCCGCTTGCGAGCCCGCGTCGACGGCGGCCCGCACCGAGCCGACGTCGCCGCGCACGAACGTCGTCACGAAGGCGTTGCCGATCTGCACCTGGCCCGCCAGCGTCACGTTCGCCGCCTTGCACATCGCGTCGGTCGCCGCGATCGTCGCGATCAGGCCCTTCGTCTCGATGAGGCCCAGCGCCTCATGGTTGCTATTTCGCATACTGTTCGTCGCCATTACTGTGTATCCTCAAAGGGGGTTAATATGCGTTCAACTCGCGCCTGCGGTGGCGGCCGCCTGTTTCTTGCCAGCGAGCGGCAGCACCGTCCCCAGATCCTCGTGCGGCCGCGGGATCACCTGCACGCCGATGACCTCGCCGACGCGGCTGGCCGCGGCGGCGCCGGCGTCGATGGCGGCCTTGACCGCGGCCACGTCGCCGACCACCATCGCCGTCACCAGACCGCTGCCGATCTTCTGCCAGCCGATCAGCGTCACGTTCGCCGACTTCAGCATGGCGTCGCTGGCCTCGACCAGCGCTACCAGGCCCTTGGTTTCGATCAGGCCAAGGGCTTCCATGTGGGCATTCGCCATCGTTTCCTCCGAAATGTTGTCAGAGAGAAGCCCACGGGCCGCGGCCCGTGGGCTTGGGTCGGGGGGCTGACCCTTACTTAAATAGTTCCACCTTGGTCGCATGGGGCAAGTCGCACGCGTTGCCCTCGTCGGTATCCAGATGCACCTCCAACTTGGTGGCCGGCGCCATCCGGACGAGCAGATCCTCCAGCACCATCGAACAGGTGCTCTTGACCCGCAGGGTCAAACGGTCGCCGTCCTTGACACCGTAATGGGCCGCGTCCGCCGGTCCCATATGAACATGCCGCTCGTGCCGGATCACGCCGCGCGGCAGCTCGATCATGCCGGCCGGCCCGAGCAGGTAACAGCCAGGCGAGTCGCGGTGGTCGCCGCTCTTGCGCACCGGCACGTCCAGGCCCAGCGAGATCGCGTCGGTAAACGCCAGTTCGACCTGACTGTGATCGCGGCACGGTCCGAGGATGCGCAGATTCGGAATCATGCGATGACGCGGACCGACGATGGTCACGGTCTCGGTGGCGGCGAAAAAGCCATCCTGATATAGCGGCTTGTGCGGCGTGAGGCGATGGCCCTTGCCGAACAGGCGTTCGAGATCGTCCTGCGTCACGTGGCAATGCCGCGCCGAGATGTTCACCACCAGGCGCGGCACGGCGGGCTTCCCGTTGCCCTTGCCGCTTGCCCCCAGTTGCTCCGTGAGTGCCTGGCGCACCAGGCGCTCCACCAGGGCCCGGTCGAGAGTCAGGGTGCTCATGAACGAAACTCCTCGGTACCGTTGCCGTCCTCACCTGCGACGATCAGGTGGACGTCCGCCTCTTCGAGCAGCCGGCGCTGCTCGGCGCTGACGCCGTTGTCCACGATCAGGGTGTCGATCACCGACAGTTCGCACAGAAACGCCAGCGCTTGCCGGCCGATCTTGGTGTGATCGGCGACGACGACCACCTCATCAGCGCAGCGCATCATCTGGCGTTCAGTCTCGACCAGGAGCACGTTGCTGTTGAACAGTCCCTTCGCGGTCAGGCCGCCGACGCTCAGGATCGTTTGATGGACGTGAACGTCGGGCAGCATCCGCATCGTGAGCGGTCCCAGGGCGACGCCTGTGCGCGGGTAGATGTAGCCGCCGAGGAGGATCAACTCGGTCTCGCGACTGCTGGCGAACAGGTTGGCGATCGGCAGACTGTTGGTCACGATTTGCAGGTGCCTGCCCACCAGGCGGCGGGCGACCTCCAGGGTGGTGGTGCCACCGTCGAGCAGAATCGCGTCGCCGTCGCGGATGCGGGCCGCGGCGGCCGCGGCGATCTGCCGCTTCTCCTCGATCTGGCGGGCGGAGCGTTCCTCCAAAGCCGGCAGGGCGCCCTCGTCGCCGTTGAGCATGGCGCCGCCGTGCGTGCGTCGCACCAGTCCCTCGCGGTCGAGATGGTCGAGATCGCGGCGAATCGTCGAAGCCGAAACCTGCAGCGTCTGGGCCAGATCCGCCAAGGCGGCGAAGCCCTGACGACTGATCAGGTCCAACACACGTTGACGGCGTTCCTCGACAAGCACTGCGAGTTCCTGAAAGATCTTGCGCAACTGACGTCACATCTGTTAGTAACTTCTGATAGAATATGGGAGTCAAGAGAGACATGTCAAGCAAAATCTTCCAGCATTGTCCAATTTCGCGCAAGCACTGCCTTCGGGGATGACAAAGTCTCAATCGGGAGGAGGCGAGGGAACGAGCGACATGAATGCAGGAGAGGGATCTGCCCCGAGCCAAGCGGCACCCGAACCCAGAGCGGCTTGCTTTTGTTGTGGGCCTTTGGAGGCCGGAACATGTTGGCGAGCCGGGAGTCAGCGACCGGAGGGAGCAGGGTTCCTCCGTGACGCTCCCGGCTCGCCCTGCTGTGAGTCCTTTACAGGTCGGACAACTCCTGTTCGCCTGCGGGCCAATCGCTGCCGGAGTCGGCAGCAGTGATACGGACCTTGTACGCTCCGCTGGAGGCGTTGCCCCAAGGGCTGGGGGCGATGCGCAAGAAGAGTCGGCCGGACTGATTGGCGGTGCCGCAGTAGCGCTCCCCGACCTTGAAGACCGAGCCACCCTGGCCGATCCGCCCCAGTAAGGTTCCCCCCGAATGCTCCTCCCGACCTTCCATCCCGTAGCCCTGGCCGTAGCCGCAGCCGTGGGCCGACCCCGACGGATTGCCCACGTACACTCCTGTCTCGCCGCCGAGGGGCCACAGATCGACCTCACCCGTGGCTGTGATGGTCAGCGGGGCGCCTGCTTCCACGGCGACGCGCGTGTCTAACCAGTTCCGCTTGCCATTCGCGTACTGTTCGGCGTCGATCGTGAGCGTCACCTCACGCAGTTCGCCCACCCGCCGCAGGCCGACCAGCTGGCTAACCTTCAGGTCCACTGGCCCGAAGTATGGTGAGCGTGCCTTGAGGGTCGGGGCCACCACCCGCCCAACAATCGAGAAGTCCGGAGTCTGAACGAGGTCTTCTTCGCGGAAACGCAGCTGTGCCGGGGGCACGCGCTCGCGCAACTCCTGGGCCAAGGTCTGGGCAGCCTGAGCCATTTCCTGATTACGGCCCCTGGCGACGCGCATCAGGACCGGGAGCGCGTTGACACCAATCTTGAGCAATTGCCTGCC
>DASPXY010001401.1:0-4195 GCA_035637055.1 Gemmataceae bacterium
TCCCCGTTCCTGAGCCTCCAGCAGCCGCGCGCTCATCTCCTTCAGCGCCGACGGGTTGTTCTCCTCGAAGAACGAGCGCACCGCGTCGTCCTCGACATAGGCGGCGTAGACGGCGTCGAAGTGGTGATCCTCGACGCAGCGGGCGGTGGCGGCGAAGGCGAACAGGTAATCGACGGTTGCCGCCATCTCGACGGCCCCCTTGTAGCCGTGGCGCATCACGCCTTCCAGCCAGCGCGGGTTGACCACCCGCGACCGGAAGACGCGACAGGCTTCCTCGCGCAAGGTACGCGCGCGGACGTCGTCGGGCCGGCTGGTATCGCCGAGGTAAGCCGCCGGCGCCGTTCCGGTCAGGGCGCGCACCGCCGCGATCATGCCGCCGTGAAACTGGAAATAGTCGTCGCTATCGAAGATATCGTGCTCGCGGTTGTCCTGGTTCTGGGCGACCACGTCCGTCTGAGCGAGCCGCAGCCGGAACGCCTCACGCTCCTCGCGGCCATCGTCGCCGTCCTGACCGGTGTAGGCGTAACTGCTCCAGGTTAGATAGACCTCAGCGAGATCCGCCGTCGTGCGCCAATTGCGGCCATCGATCAGCGGCAGCAGCCCCGCCCCGTAAGCGCCGGGCTTGCTACCGAAGATACGCAGCGACGCCCGCCGCGCCGCCTCTCCATCTGTCAGAGCCCGAGCGCCAGCGAGGGAGCCTGCTACGCCCTCGCTGGCGCTCGGGCTCTGACCGGCAGGGCGCTTCGCTCCGCGCAGCAAGAAGGCCGTGTCGCGGGCGATATGGGCGCGGACGAAATTGCGATCCAGCGGCTCCTCTAATCGTGCCGCCAGGGCGACCGCATCGTTGAGCAGGCGCACCAGGTTGGGGAAGGCGTCGCGGAACAGGCCGCTGATGCGCACCGTCACGTCGATGCGCGGCCGGCCGAGTTCCGTCAGCGGAATCGCCTCGACGCCGACCACGCGCCGGTTCATATCGTCCCAGCGTGGACGGATACCCAGGAGATAGAGTATCTCCGCGATATCGTCGCCTTGCGTGCGCATGTTGCTCGTGCCCCAGACGACGAGGGCGATGCTTTCCGGGTAGCCGCCCGTGCGTTCGAGGTGGCGCCGCAGCAAGGCATCCGCCGCGGAGCAGCCGACGCGCCAGGCGGTCCGCGTCGGAATGGCCCGAATATCGACCGAGTAGAAATTGCGGCCCGTCGGCAGCACGTCGGCGGTGCCGCGCGTCGGCGCCCCGCTCGGGCCAGGCGGGACGAAGCGGCCGTCGAGGGCGGCGAGGACATGGTCGATCTCGTTGTGGCAGAGTTGCAGACGCGGCCAGATCGTATCACGAAGGAAAGCCAGGGTGCGAGCCGTGTGCGGATTGCGTTGGGCATCGAGAGCGGGATCGGACGAACCTTCGAGCACGCACTTCTGGATGATGTGTCGTGCCAGGTCATTCAGTCCTTCGACCACATCGCCACAAGTCCGTGCATCGCGGAGAACGGCGTACGGGTGCCGGGCGTTTCGGGGATAGATCTGATCCGCCGATGCGGCAAGGTCGCGCAGTAATTCGGAGTAATCAATGCCCTCTTCGACCGCCAGCGCCTTCGGCAATCCCAGCACATCGCCATTATCCTGCCGCACCAGCGACAGCAGCAAGCCAAGCAACTGCTCCCCATCCGGCAGACGGCCGAGGATGTGAAGACCATCGCGAATTTGGGCCTCCTTGATCTCGCACAGGTAGCCGTCGAGTCGGCGCAGGAAGTCCGGCAGTTGCTCGGCGTCTGAAGGAAAACCCCTCCCCCCAACCCCCTCCCCCACAGGGAGAGGGGGAGAAGAACTGTCTTGCTCCCCCTCTCCCTGTGGGGGAGGGGGTTGGGGGGAGGGGTTTTCACTCTCGCAGTCCAGGTCGCGGTGTAACTCTTGCTCCTCGACGAGCCGGCCGATCTCCTCCAGAATCAGCGGCGCTTTGGTGGGATCGAGACTCTGGACGGTGTAATACTCGTCGAGCAGGAGTTCCAGGCGGCGGAGGGCGCCGTAGGTGCCGGCTTGCGTCATGGGCGGGATCAGGTGATCGACGATCACCGCGGCGGTGCGCCGCTTGGCCTGCGTCCCCTCGCCGGGGTTGTTGATGATGTACGGATAGACGTTGGGCAGATCGCGCAGGACGACCTCGGGATAACAGGCGGCGCTCAGGGCGGCGCTCTTGCCGGGCAGCCATTCCAGGTTGCCGTGCTTGCCCAGGTGAAGGACGGCGTTGGCCCCGAAAATGTCGCGTAACCGTCGGTAAAAGGCGACATAGAACGGCGGCGGCGGCAGGTCCGGGCTGTGATAGACGGCGGACGGATCCTGATCGTAACCGCGCGCCGGCTGAATCGCGACGAACACGTTGCCCAGCAGCAGGCCGGGGATGGGAAAGCCGCCGGCGTGGCACTGCGGCGCATCTTCCAGACTGCCCCAGCGCTTGCTGATGCCGTCGCGCGCCGCGCCTGCTATCTCGCCCATCCACGCTCGGTATTGTTCGCCATCCACCCAGCCGGGGCTGCGCGTGTGTGCGGCGCTCGCGGCAAATTCCTCATCCTGGATCGAGGCGGCAATCAGGGACTCGATCAACGCCTGACCGTCGGCGGGCAGTGACGGCCCGGTGTCATAGCCGGCGGCGCGCAGGGCCGTCAGCAACACGTGCAGGCTGGCCGGCGTGTCGAGGCCGACGGCGTTGCCGACGCGGGCATTTTTGCTGGGATAGTTCGCGAGCAGGATGGCGATGCGCCTCTCGTTCGTCGGTGTGTGTCGCAGTCGCGCCCAGTTGCGAGCGAGATCGGCGACGTGGGCGACGCGATCGGCGCGCGGCTGATAACGCACCACCTCGGTCTGAAGCAGGTTGTCGTGGGCGAGTGTGTTCTTGAACGAGACGGCGGTGGTGATGAGGCGGCCGTCGAACTCCGGCAGGGCGACGTTCATGGCGACGTCGCGCGGCGCCAGGCCGGCGACGTTCGCCGCCCAGACGTTCTCACTGCTGGAGCAGAAAATCGCCTGCAGCACCGGCACGTCGAGGCGGGCGAGCGTGTCGCCGGCGCCCGCGCTGAAGCTCGTGGTTGTCAGCAGCACGTCGAGGCCCGCGAGCAGCGACGAGTTGAGGACGGCGGCGAGGTGCGGGCCGAAGACCGGCAGGGCGTTGAGGCCGCGTGCTTCCAGCGCTCGCACGAGCGCGTCGATCGGGGCGAGGTTGCCCGTCACCCAGTGGGCCCGATAGAAGACCAGGGCCGCGGTGAGTCGCTCCGTCTTCGCACAGCAGCGGCTCCACGTCTCCAGGTCGAGAACGCCGGCATGGTCCGGGTGATAAATGCCGATCTCGGGAAGCGGCCGGGGCGGCTCGTGGCCGTGATTCGTGCCGAGGAACGAATCGCTCAGGAAGCGCAGCAGGTCGCCGGCATTGTCCACGCCTCCCTCGATGCAGTAGCGCAGCGCCGTGTCGGCGACCGCCAGCGGCACGGTGCAGAGCGCCGCGAGGTCCGGGTCGGGCTGGTCGTCGCCGGGCAGCACGCACAGGGCGACGCCGTGAGCGCGGGCGAGGAGGTGGATCTCTTCGAGCTGTTCACGCCAGTAGCCGAGGCCGCCGAGGACACGGACGACGAGCACGCGGCACTCTTGCAGGACGTCGTCGAGGTAGGCGTCGAAGAGGCGCCGATCGCGCAGCCGGTCGAGGTTGAGGGCGCGGACGCTGGGGAAGTCGCCCGGCAGGCGCAATGCCGCCGCGGACCAGGTCAGCACCTCCGTATCGGCGGCGGTGAGCAGGACGATGTCGGCCGGTTCCTGGGCGATCGGGGCGAAGGGTGTCGCGTCCTCGTCCTGCTGCCAGGGGCTGAAACGGAGATGGGCGAGTTCGTCGGGCAGCGGCAGCAGTTGCCCCTGTTCGCGGCAGCGACGGGCCCAGTTGAGCATGACGGCGTAATCCTCCGGCGTCGTCAGCCGGCCGTACCAGGCTTGCCCGTCGGGGGTGTTGATACAGCAGATATTTGGGAGGTCACAAGGCCCAAGACAGCCGGAGATGGTCAGCTGCACGACTTTGTTGAGCTTCTCGGCCTTCCAGGCGGGCTTGAGCAGGTCGAGCGGGACGGCGGGCAGGCCGCGGCCGGTCTGACCGCAGCAGCAGCCTTGACAGAGGACAATCTGGGCGAGGGGTCGGCGGCGGGTGCGCAGGCGCTGGCCGGTG
>DASPXY010001402.1:0-10223 GCA_035637055.1 Gemmataceae bacterium
TCGGCCAGGGCCGCGTGCTGGCGGTGATGACCTCGGCGGGCCAGGCGTGGAGCGACTGGGCCGGCGGCATCAGCGGCTCGGTGCTGTACCCCGCCATCATCTGGGAGATGCAGAACTACCTGTCGAGCAGCTCCGGCGAGAGTAGCCGGCCAGTCGGCACGCCGATCCGCCTGACTGTGGATCCGAAGCGGTTCGAGGGCAAGGCCCTCAAGGCATCGCGTTACTACTACAAGGCGGAGCCCGGCAAGCCGATCCAGGTAACGCCGCTGGAAATCGGTCAGTTCCGCGACGCCCCCGAGCAGCCCCGGATCATTCTCGGCGAGGACAACAAGCCGCTCCCGCCCGACAAGCAACCGGTGCCTGCCGCGGACAACGGGGCCGTCACGTTCACCTTCCGCAATACCGGCGAGCCAGGGCTGTATGTGACGTACCTGCGCTTCGCGGATCAGAACGAGGACGGGCCGCCGTTGGCGACGTACGGGCAGATCTTCAACGTGGACACCAAAAAAGAGGGGAAATTGCAGCGTGCCTCGCAGGAAGACCTCACGTCCGGGTTCCTGCGCGAGGCACCGCTGGACAATCCGATTGAGGCGCCGGTCGATCCGATTGAGCCGACGACTGCCAATGAGATCCCGATCAGCGCCCGCAACGACGTGTCGGAATGGCCGTGGTTCTTCCTGCTGTTCCTGGGCATCCTGGTGGGCGAGCAAGCCCTGGCAGTCCATCTCAGTTTCCACCTGAAGGGGACCGAGGCGGAGTTGCCCAGCCAGGTTGTCCAGCCGCACGGGAAAGCAGCCTAATGCAGAGGCAAGCGACCTCTTGTTCGTAGTTCCGCCTTTAGGCGGCTGGACGTCTACCCGCCTAAAGGCGGAACTACGAACAAGAGGTCGCTTGTCCCTGGACTACGAATATCCCGTTTAGCTGCGGTTCGGAGAACCGCGGCTAAACCCGACCTGAATTAGCACAAAGGCACCACCATGATAGTTAGCACCCACGGCAGCGAATCCCAGCGGCGAGGGAGCGCCCAGGCCTCCACAGTGATCCTGGCCGTCATTGCCATCTCCGCTGCCGTCGCCGTGGTGGCGGGCCTCATCGCGCTCGGCGAACTGCTCCGCAACTACGACCCGACCGCCGAGTTCGTCTATCGCCGCCTCGCCGACAAGTTCAGCTGGGCCGTCATCCTCGCCCCGGTCGGCTTCGCGTTCGTCGTCCTCTGGATCATCCTGTTCTTCCGTCAGAACAAGACGCTCCGCGAATTGATGGGCGTGCTGCACTTCCCGCCGATCCTGACGAGCATCCTTCTCGGCTGGATCCCCGCGATCATTGGGATCTGGACGCTTTGTGGCCTGTTCCTGTCGGTCGGGAGCATGTTTGGCATGATGTCTGGCTTCCGCCTGGACCCCGAGATATTCGGCGAACTGCTGGTGGCCCTGCCGCGCTGGGCGTTCTGGGGGCTCGCCGCGCTCGCACCGTGGGCGGTGTACTTCGTCATCATCTGCCCGCTCTCGCTGATCGCGCTGTGCATCGACAACCCGTGGAACCTAGTCACGGTGAGCAGCTACGTCGTCCTGTCCGCGGCCTACGCGCCCCTCGCGTACTACCTCAAGGACGTGAAACTCTCCCCTGATCGCGAGCCGCTTAGCTGGTGGGTCATCCTCGCCCCGTTCCTCGTGATCGCCTTCGTGTACGTCGCCCTGACCTACCAGCGCGACGCGCAGTCGATCAACACCGCCTGGGCGTCGTTCCTCGGCCTGTGCCGCACCCTCGTCTACAGCACCCTCGCGTTCGTGTTCCTGCTGCCGGGCTGCCAGCACAAGGACGTCACGCAGAAGCATTACAAGGTGCTCGTGATGTTCGACGTCTCAGGCAGCATGGAGCACAGGGACGATATTACCCCCGGCGTGGACATCACGCAGATTGCCACGCGCCAGGACAAGGTCATTGAATTGCTCACCGGTCAGGGCTTCGGCGAGGCGAAAGCGCGGACGTTCGTCGAGCAACTCCTCGACAAGAATCCGGTCGTCTGCTACCGCTTCGGCGGCGTCGCCGACAAGGAGCCAGTGTTCTTCCAGCCCGGCGGCCCGCTCTGGAACAAGGACCAGTTTGCCGCGTGGCTCAAGCCCGACAAGACGAAACTCCCGATCGCCGCCGACGATGACAAGGAAAAGGATAAAAAGGACGCTAAAAGGCGTGAACTGGAGCAGCTGATCGACCAGCTGCGCGGCGGCACCGACATCGCCAACCCGACGCTGGAGATGGTGCATCAGGAGTCGGCGGCGAACAACATTCAGGCGATCATCATCTTCTCGGACGGGCAGCGCAACAAGGGCGGCGACGAGGCGGTCAAGGAACTGCTGTCGCGCGCCATGAACCCGAAGCGGCCCATGCCGATCATCACGGTCGGCGTCGGCGATTATCGTGAGCCGGTGCGAATCCGCCTGCTGCCGCTGCGGGCGCCTTCCGGGGTGCGACCCGACGACGGGCCGTTTACCGTCAAGGTGCCCGTCTTCGGCGATGGCCTGGCCGATCAGAAGTTCGAGGTGAGCCTGTTCGCCCAGCGCACCAAGGACCGCGAAGGCAAGGACACCAAGGAGCCAAAGCTCTTGGTCCTTCCGAAGAAGTTCGGCCAGTTCAAGGGCGGCGACCATCCGTATGAGGAGGTCGAGTTCGTCGTCAACCTCGAAGAGTTGACCGGCGTGCGGCACAAGGAGGACGACAAGGGGCGGCTGCAAGGGACGTGGGAATTCACCGCAATCATCCCGCGCCACAAGCGTGAGGCCGCCGGCAAGACGGCAGAGCACGTCAGCGACCCGCCGACGCCGGTACTCGTCCTCGACAAGAAGTTGCGCGTGCTGCTGTTCGCCAGCGGCCCCAGCCGCGACTATCAGTTTGCCCGCAACCAGTTCGCGCGCGAGGTCCAGGACAAGCGCATGGAGATGAGCATTTTCCTGCAGTCGGCCGCTCTCCAGGACGTCGATCAGGATGTTGACGGCAATCGGCTCCTGGCGGATTTCCCGAAATATCTCAACAAAAAGGATCTCCTTGGAGATGAAAAGGTCTACGACCTCAAGGAGTACGACGTTGTCATCGCCTTCGATGCCGACTGGATGAAGGTGCGGCCGGAGTCGATGACCCTGCTGAAGGAGTGGGTCGCCGAGCACTCCGGCGGCCTGATCTTCGTCGGCGGCCCGATCCACACGGACCGGCTGGCCCGCCCGGGCGACGAACCCGCGATGAAGATTCTCGAACCGCTCTTCGCCCTGCTGCCGGTCAAGCTCAACGATAGCGTGCTGCAGGGGCTGGGCAAGGCCGGTCCTGACCGTAGCCACCCCTGGCCGCTCAAGTTCAGCGGCACCGCCAAGAGCCTCGATTTCCTCAAACTGGACGACCTGGCTCCGGAACCGCTGGCCGGCTGGAACGAGTTCTTCTGGGGCATGAAGGAGCCACAGACAGGCAAGTATCCGAAGCGTGGGTTCCACAGTTACCATCCGGTCGAGTCGGTCAAGCCGACGGCGGAGGTGCTGGCGACCTTCGGCGACCCAGACGCGCCGAAGACCGCGGACAACAAGCACGAGATGCCGTACATGGTCACCATGCGCTTCGACAAGGGCAAGACGTTCTACATCGGCTCGGGCGAAATCTACCGCCTGCGGCTGTTCAAGGAAGCCTACCATGAGCGCTTCCTGACGAAGCTGGTGCGCTTCGTCAGCGGCGGCGGGGCGGCGAAGAGGACCGGCCGCTTCTCGATGGGACCGGAATACATCACGGGCAACATCATCATCGAGGCGGAGGTGCTGAACAAGGATGGCTTGCCGCTGGACTCCGCGATGAAGCCGGAGGTGCAGATCATGCGGCCGCCGGGCTTCGACCCGAAAATCGACAAGGTCACGCCCGAGTCGGTGAAGCTCACGGCGAAGGTGGGCGGCAAGCAGGGCTCGCGCGGCATCTTCGTCGGGCAGTTCCCCGCGGAGACGACCGGACCGTATACGCTCAGGATTGCGCAGACCGGAGCGGAGCCGTTCACGCACACGTTCATCGTGAAGGCGCAGAACCTGGAACTCGGCAACCTGCGCACCAACTTCGACCACCTGAAGGAAGTGGCGACCGACGCAGCAGCGATCGTGGAGAAGATTGCTGACCCGGTCCTGCGCGACAAGGTGACGGATGCCCTGGAACTGCCCAAGAGCGCCAACAAGGATGCGCGCGGGACAAAACTGTTCTTCAAACTCGACAAGGCCGCGGTGGTGCCGCAGTTGCTCGGGAAAATTCCGCCCGAGCGGAACGAGGTGAAGGGCAAGTTCGAGGATCTGTGGGACACGGGCACGAAAACCGGCTGGTCGCTGCAACTACGCTGGGTGCTGATGATCGTGGTCGGCGGTCTCGGCCTGTTTACCTGCCTGATCCTGCTGGCGATTGGGCGGGTCGTCCTTGGCCCAGCGATCCTGGCCGGCGCTCTCGCGGTGGTAGGGACCGTGTTCCTGGTAGACGTCATCGGCAGCCCGCCGTGGCTGCGGACCATGATGCCGCTGGAGATGTCCACGATCCTGGGCGTCATCGTGGGCTTACTGTCGATCGAATGGTTGACCCGTAAACTGTTGAAATTGGCCTGACGAACTCTCCGGTTTGGCGAAGGGCGCAATTCGCACCGGAAACTGATTGCCTGGTCTTCAGCCCCCTTGAGGGGGCTTGCCGCGCAGCGGTGTAGGCCCGCCCTTCAGGGCGGGTACGGAGGGCGCAACCATCCCGCTGCTCTCCCTGCCTGGAGCCCCCTTGAGGGGGCTTCTCGCTGTTCGGCTTCAGCCATTCTTCGTGTGGCTCAAGCCAAACGGCGAGAAGCCCCTCAAGGGGGCTAACGCAGAGGGGAAATAGCGCTTCCCCCCACCCGCCCTGAAGGGCGGGCCTGAACCGCTCTGCGGTAAGCCCCCTCAAGGGGGCTAAAAACCAAGATCCTCCTGTGGCTCAATGCCAAGGAACGCTGACACAACTAACGATTACCTCGCTCCCTGGAGCAGATGAACATGGCGACCGCCACCCCCCGAACTTTCAACCGCGCCGAGGCCGACCGCCGCGTCCGCCATCCGCTGCACGCCCTGCGCGGCACCATCCGCCGCTACGTCACCCTCGAGGGCCTGGCCGTCGGCATCCTCTACCTGGCCATCGCCTTCTGGGTGGGCCTCGCCCTCGACTACGGCCTCTTTGCCCTGCTCGGCATCGACTGGATCAAGGCCATCGACCGCAGCGGCCCCGCCGGCACGGAGACGTCGTTCTGGCTCCGGGTCGTCATGCTGTCGCTCGTCATTGCCGGCCTGCTCGCCGTCATCGCCTTCAAGGTGCTCCGCCGCCTCTTCCGCGAGTTCCGCGATAGCGCTCTCGCTCTCGTCCTCGAACGCCGCTTTCCGAAGGAACTCGGCGACCGCCTCATCACCGCCGTCGAGATGGCCGACCCCAAACTCGCCGAGAAGTACGGCTTCTCGCAGGACATGCTCGACCAGACCATCCGCGACGCCGCCGACCGCGTCAACAAATTGCCCGTCCACGAGGTCTTCGCCTGGGGCCGGTTGTACTGGCGCCTCGCCTGGGCCGTCCTCGCCACCGTCGGCGTCTACCTCCTCGTCGGCACCACCTGGTGCATCACCGCCACGGCGCTGAACTGGAACGCCTCCTCGCCGGTCGCCTTCTTCCACCACTTCAACCGCACCGGCGGCATCTGGATCGACCGCAACATCCTGCTCAAGGACCGGGCTTACTGGCCCGTCAACGAACTGATCGACTTCGTTCGCTTCCCCGGCAGCAAGACCGACCCCAATGAGATGCGCGTCGCGCGCGAGGAGGTGCGCCCCGACATCTGGTTCCGCGCCATCAAGTGGGCACGTGTCGAACGCAGTTCGGAGGCGCCCGAGGGGCTGCGCGCCCTGCTCTGGTCGGACCTGCCCGGCCTCCTCGGCAGTTCGATGCCGCAGGTCGCGCTGCCGGTGGACTGGCCCGGCTGGGTCATCGACATGGACGATCTCGATCCGAGCATTCCCGCCGGCGTCATCCCGGCCGACTGGAACTGGCACAACAAGAAAAGCGGCGCCATCCGCAAGGAACTGGCCGCCAAGCGTACGGAGAGCAAGCAGAAACTCGCCGCACTCGATAGACGGCAACCGCAGATCGAAAACGAACTGGAGCGGCGGCGGCGCACGCTGCCGCTGGTGCTCGGCCAACCGTTGCAACTCGACCTGCTCCAGCCGCTCCAGGCGAAGATCGAGGAGCAGTATCGCCCCCTGGAAACGGCGGTCAACAAGACGCAGGGCGAGTTGCAGCGGCTGGCCCCGAAGCGGCAGCAGCTGTCGGCGCTGTTCGCGTGGACACAGCTTCCCCTCCAGGGAGCCGAAGATATTGTCCGCGAGGCGCTGGCGAAGCCCCTCCGCGAGCGCCTGGCGGCACAACTCAAGGCGCGCAATGAGGTATCGCCGTCGCTCGAACGGGTCCGCCTGGAGGTCGCCCGCGGTCTCTACGAGGTGGCTCAGCGCGAACAGGAACTCAATGCCATCCTCAAGGACCGCGAAGGGCTGGCCGCGCTCGCCGTCGGTCTCGATGGAGTTGAGCGCATGCTCGACTGGCGTACCTGGACCGTGGACAAAATCGAGCTGCAATTGCGCAAAGCACCCGGCGTGAGCCAGGCCCTTCGGGACGGGACTCGCTTCGCGCTCACGGAGAAGGCGTTTGCCTCCCTGCGGAGCGCCGGCGTCCCGGATGCGGTGCTGGCCAAGTTCACGTTTTTGCAAGATAGGGAATTTGCCACCCAGGAACCATTTGTCCTGGCGCTCGCCGCGACCCTCTCGAAGGAGGAACTGGCGCGCTTCGAGAGCCTCCTGTTGACCCACACGCGCGACAAGCAACCGGAGGCCCAGGCCGGCTTCGACAAGGTGTTCGCCCTCCTCGCCGGGATGGTGGACGACCCGAGCATGCGCGGCGTCATTCGTCAACTTAATATCCCCGAGCGCGTCACCGTCACCCGCCAGGGCAAGACGAGCAAGAACACCTCGTCGCGCAACCTTGAGGTCAACAACAAGTATTCCTTCAGCCTCAACGACGTCAAGGAATCGGTCGAGCTGACCGTCTCCGGCGACGAGTACACCACGCCGCCGCGCAAGATCACCCTGGTGCCGCCGCCGAGCATCGCCCGCCTCACCATCGACAAGGAAGAGCCTGCTTATCTTCATTATCGCCTGTCGGGCGACGAGCCGCGGCTCAAGGGCAAGCGGCAGCTGTTCCGCGGCGTGCCGATGTCCACGACCGGCACCAAGACGCTCATCCCCGTGCCGCTGGGCAGCTCCCTGACGGTGACCGCCGTGGCCGATCGCGACCTGAAGGATCTGGTGCGCATTGCGGAACCGGCCCGCCGCGACGAGCCGGGCTCGTTCACGCCGCCTGTCGATGCCCGTCTGCAGGCCGACAAACGCACGATCGAGGCGACCTTCAAGCACGTCACCCGCGTCATTGAGTTCGACTTCGAGTTCCGTGACACGGACAACGTCAAGGGCCGCCGTCACATCGTCATCAAGCCCATCGACGACAAGGCGCCGACGCTGGTCGGCGTCAAACTCGCTGCCCTGCTGCGGTCCGACTCCGACATCGAGGGCGGCAAGGGCGGCGGCAGCAAGTTCGGCGAACGCCTGCTGATCACGCCCAGCGCGCGCGTGCCGTTCGGGGGCATTGTCAACGACGATCGCGGTCTGTCGCGCATCGAGTTCCCGTACAAGGTCATCCATGTGCCGTTCCAGAAACTGGGCGAGACGGGCGAGCAGGGCAAGCCCGAGGCGCCGGCTCAGCCCCTCGCGGGCAAGGACGGCAAGGCGCGCGAGCAGTTCGCCCAGATGATCGCTGGCCTCTACGACATCGTGCCGGGCGCCGCCGCCCCGAGGTTGGCTCCCGGCCAGCTGGAGAGCATTACCTTCCTGGCGATCCTGGAATCCGCGAAGGGCGAGGCGCTGGAGCGGCCGGAGAAGGGCATCGTGGAGCTGGAGTCCTTCACGGCGGAGGCTTTCCGGCCCAGGTACGACAATGTGACACTGGAGGAGATCGATCGCCTCTTGCAGATCCAGCCGTCCAACCGCAGGCAGGCGTTGCGCCTCCTCGAACTCAAGGGCGAGAACGAGGAGCGGAAGTTCCTGGAAGAACTCAAGGACCGGCACCAGCACGAAGCCCTGCTGACCGACGTGATCCACTTCCTCAAAATGAGCACGACGGAGCGCAGCGCCCTCCTCGGCATGGTGAAGGATCAGCCGGCGGAGGCGATCCGCAAGCTCATCGTCCTGGGGAACGCCGACAAGGAAGAGCTGGAACAGGTCAAGCAACTGCTCAACAAGCAGCCCGAGACCGCGCTGATCCGCGAGTGGAGCCTCGACCGAGGGGGACGGTTGCTCGACAAGGAAGCCTTTGACGTTCAGAAGTACCTGCCCAAGTTAAAAGCAGGCTCCGGCGAGTCGCAGCAGCGCCATTACGAGGTGCATGTGTTCCTCACCGCCACTGACAACAACATCGAGACAGGGCCGACAACGGCTCCGCCGAAGGGGCCGTTTGTCTTCCTGGTCATCTCGGAAGACGAGTTGCTCGTGGAAATTTACAAGCAGGAGCGTAAACTGTACGCCCTGCTCAAGGAAGCGTGGGACGGGATGAAGGCAAGTAAGGGGGCGCTGGAGTTGGAGGTTTCCAAGCTCAGCACGCCGAACCCGGACATGGTCTTCATGACAGTGCGGGCCGACAATGCCCGCAAGTCGGTGCGCGAGACCGGCGACATCGCCCGTGGCGTGTCCGAGAAGTACAACATCATCCTCACCGAGATGGAGATCAACCGCATTGCGGGCACGAGGATCGCGAAGGTTGCGGCGGGGATTGTCAACCCGCTGGCGTCGCTGACCAACAAGAACGATGGGCTGTTTCCGATTGTCGAGCGCACCACCACGGGGGCCTGGAAGGGGCTCGAAGAGGATCTGGCCCTGCTGAAGAAGGCCGAGAAGGAGAAGGCCGTCACCCCGGGGTTGTTGAAGGAACTGGAGGAGAAGCGCGATCTCCATCGGCTGGAACTGGATCGCTCCGTGAAGCAGATGACCGTGCTGATTGTCGAGGTCAAGAAGGTTCTCGACGCGATGCAAATGGGTGACGAAGAGGGGATGATGATGAAGCTGATTGTGGATGTCGAGGCCGCCCGCCGCGAGAACCATCGCCTGATTGTCGCAGAACGGCAGCGGATACTTGACAGCCTGTTCGATCCTCCGCCCAGCGACAAGAAGGACAAGGCACAGAAGTGACATCTGGCTTGCGGCTTGCGGCTTAGCGTTCCGAGCGTCAAGCCGCATTGTTGTGGCACGGTCTCCTGACCGTGCCACTCTGCCGACCGCAGGTCTCCCGAATGCCAGGAGCCCGGAGGAGACCTGCGGTCAAGCCCCGTGGCACGGTCAGGAGACCGTGCCACAACAGCGAAGCCGCAAGCGGCAAGCCAGAAAAGCGGTGCCGAGAAAAGCGTCGGAAAAGAGATTACACGTGTGACAGGCCCCTGAAAGATCGGTTAAGATGTTGGGAAGATGGGGGCGGCTCGTCATAACTGGCGAAGGCCCAAGGGATGGCACCATGCCAGCCGGAGGGGCCGACGGAACGCGACGTGACTTCGCTGCCGGAACAATGCAGAGAGGTGTCGCGAGAAGAGTTGGGTTCCGGTCCACGCGTGCTGTTGCTCTGAGGGGCCCCGGTTGAGGGCGCACCGCGCTTGCGCGCCGGAGCGTATTGCAAACATTGCTCATGGGGGGCGGTAACGCCCTGAGTCTTTGTAGGTCAGGCTTTTTAGCCTGACACTCTTTGTCAGGCTTTCGCAGCCTGACCTACAAGGGGGCGGTAACGCCCTGGGTCTCGGGAGGACCATTTCCATGTCCAAAAGGTTCAGATTATTCCAGGTCGCACTCGGCCTGGCGGCTGCCGTGTTCTTCGTGATGGGGCTGCAGGCCATCCAGCCCAACACCCCAGCCGGCAACACCAAAGGCGGCGGGCAGCCCACCCTCAATCCGAAACAGCTGGCGGCCAAGGAAAAAGAACTCGCCGACAAGTATCGCCAGTTCCAGGATCTGCTCCTGACGCTCCAGCAGAAGCTGGCGGCGAGCAGCGATCCGAAGCACAAGGAGCGCGCCGCGCAACTCGCCAAGGCGCTGGAGCAGAGCGACATCCGCGGCATCATGGTCGGCTTT
>DASPXY010001403.1:0-2506 GCA_035637055.1 Gemmataceae bacterium
CGGCCCCGCTTCCGCGTCCACCTCATGCCGTTTCAGGGAAAACTTGCCGCCGAGAGTAAACGTCGCGCAGGTGCTGGCGCCGGCTGCCACCTCGTAGGCCGCTTCATCCGTCTCCATGCGGAGCTTGGTCAACTTGGTGCCGTCGGCCGTCTTCATGTACCTGCCCGGGTAGTCGTACACCTCGTACTTCTTGGTGCTGGCGAGCGGCATGACCGTCGTGGTGTTGGTGGACAGGCTCGTGCTGGGCGTCTCGAAGTTGTAGTCTGTCTGCGTCCACTTGCCGGTGCGGAATTCGTACCCGTGTTCCCAGCGCGTGACGTACCCGTCCAGATGCGATCCGCCCGAGAAATCGACCTGGTTTTCCGTGCAATCCTTGTAGGCGCTCACCTGGTCGGCCAGGACGAGCGTGTGCTTGCCGTTTTCGTGACGGAAAAAGTAGAAAATGCCCTCCTCCTCCATGAGCCGCGAGATGAAATCGAAGTCGGTCTCGCGATACTGGACGCAGTATTCGCGCACCGTGGCGGCCTGGACGGAACTGTCCTCGTAATCGGAGAAGCCGAGATCCGAGAAGATTTGCTCGATGATCTGCTTGGTGGTCTTGTTCTGGAAGATGCGGCAGTCGGCGGTGCGCGTCAGGAACCACAGCCACGGCACCACCTCGGCGCGGTAGTGGCGCAGCTCGCGCGTTTGCAGTCCGCCGGCGACAAAGCGGCTGACGACGCCGTTGAAATAGCGCGGATCGCGATCCTTGCCCTGGACCACCCACGTAACCGCCTTGCCGACGATGTCCGTGGCGGCGATGGACTGGTTCTCCGAGAGCATATCGAGTTGATAGTGGAACAGGCGTGAGAGTTCCTCCCGCCCCTTGAAGGAGGTAAGCAAGAGCACGTCGGCGCCCAGCGGCGTGGTGACGGAGATGAGGGCCCGTTCCTGAGTCTTCGCCATGAGTTGCAGTCCTTGGATGCGAGGGTCAACACCGATCTTTGTCGGCCAGTCCTGTATTACACTCAGAGCATTCGTGAGTGGCTAGTGTGGAGGGAAACGAGGTGTTGTTCGTAGTCCCGCCTTTAGGCGGCTTGACGTCAAGCCGCCTAAAGGCGGGACTACGAACCAGAGGTCGCTTGAACTCGCACTAGATCACTGTTTCACCGGCTCGCCGCTTGTTGGTGTCGCCGCACGGCAGCGTTGGGGCAGGACGCGCTCGTCCGGCGCCGCCTTGAATCACAACCTCGCCTCGCACGCGCCGGTTTTTCTGGTTGCCCCTCAGCGGTTCCTGGTACAATCAGGCAGCTGTTCGTTGGTAGTTGCTCGAAGAAGACGCGCCGATTCAGGGGTTCGCCAACAACGGACAACGAACAACTCACCACTGCCTGAGGGGATCCGTTTGTGAAGCGTGTGGAAGCCGTCGCCGAGCCGGCCGCCGAGCGCAGCCCCGCGAGCTGGGCACAGGCCCTCTTTGAGGGCATCGATGACGCCGTCTTTGTCCACGATCTGGAAGGGCGCATCCTCGAAGTCAATCCCGCCGCCTGCCAGCGTCTGGGCTACACGCGCGAGGAGATGCTACGCCTGACCACGCGCGACATCGACGATCCCGCCTTTGCCGCCGGCTTCGGCGACCGTCTGCTGCAGCAGCTGAGCATTGGTCAATTCCGCTGCGAGGGCCGCCACTGTACCAAGGATGGGCGCATCATCCCCGTTGACATCAATACCTCAGCCATTGTCATCAACGGTCAGCCGGCCGTCCTCGCCGTCATGCGCGACATCACCCAGCGCAAGCACGCTGAGGAGGCGCTCCGCAAACAAACCGAACTGCTCGAGTCGATCCTCGTCAACATGGCCGACGGCGTCATCGTCGCCGACGAGCGCGGGGAGTTCCTGATCGTCAACCCCGAGGCCGAGCGACTCTTCGGTCCCGGCGCCGCCGCCCTGGCGGCTTCCTCGGACCCCTGGAGCGCGGGCGTCTCGCCCGCCAGCCTTGCGGGCGAGACGCCCGCGCTCCGGCACGGGCTGTGCCTCCCCGATACGGTGACGCCCTTTCCCACGGCCGAGCTGCCGCTGACGCGGGCCGTCCGCGGTGAGCAGATCAAGGACGTCGAGGTCTTCGTCCGCCACGAGCAAGCGCCGCACGGCTACTGGGTGAGCATCAGCGGCGGACCGCTGCGCGACGGCAGCGCCGTCAAGGGCGTGGTTCTCGTCTGCCGCGATATCACCGAGCGCAAGGCCATCGAGCGGGCCCTGCGCGAGTCGGAAGCCTTCTATCACTCCCTCGTCGAGAGCCTGCCGCAGAACATTTTCCGCAAGGATCTGCAGGGACACGTCACGTTCGGCAATCAGCGCTATTGCGCCACGCTGAAGCGCTCCCGCGCGGACCTGATCGGCAAGACCGATTTCGACCTGTTCCCTGCGGCGCTCGCCGCCAAGTACCGCGAGGACGACCGCAAGGTGCAGGAGAGCGGCGTGCCGCTGGAGGTGGTCGAGGAGCACGTCCTCCCCGACGGCAGCAAGA
>DASPXY010001404.1:0-6365 GCA_035637055.1 Gemmataceae bacterium
GGCGATCCTGCTCCGACAACAGCGTGATGCTCGTCGTGGTCCGTTTGCCTCTACGGACTTTGCGGATCGTCCACTGGTAACGCGCATAGCTGGCCACCTGCGGCAAGTGCGTTACGCAAATGACCTGGTGCGATTGCCCCAGCGCCGCCAGCTTCTCGCCGAGCACGTCGCCCAGCCGGCCGCCGACGTTCGCGTCGATCTCGTCGAAGACGAGTGTCGCCACCTGGTCATGGGCCGCCAGCACCGTCTTCAGTGCCAGCATCGTCCGCGACATCTCGCCGCCGCTCGCCACCTTGCGCAACGGCCGCGCCGGCTCGCCCGGGTTCGCCGCCAGCATCAGTTCCAGCTGCTCCAGGCCGTTTGACGGCACCTCCACGGTCGTCGGGTCATCGCCGAGGGAGATGGGTTCCAGTACCGCCTCCAGCCGCGCGCCCGCCATGCCCAGGTCGGCCAGGTGTTTCTGCACCGCCGAGGCCAACCGCTTGACGACCTTCTGCCGCTGCTTGCTCAGGTCCGCCCCCACCTGTTTCAGCCGCTCGAAGGCCGTGCGCAGCTCTGCCTCGACCGCGGTCATGTCGTCCTCTTGCCGCTGCAGGGTCGCCTCCTGCTCGTCCAGCGTGGTCCGGTACGCGATCAGATCCTCGATGGGCCGGCCGTATTTCGTCTGCAGCCGCTTCAGGAGTTGCAAACGCTCGTCGACCTCCTGCCGCCGTCCCGGGTCGGCCTGCCAGTGCTCCGCCAGACCACGCAGCGTCTCGGCCAGATCCTGCGTCTCCGAGCCGAGCCCCTCCAGCCGGCGGACCACGTCGGCCAGGCCAGGGTCCAGCGAGAGCCACGACTCCGCCTCGCGTAGCAGCTTGCCGAACTGCTCGTACATCGAGCCTTCTTCGTCGTACAGGCGCGCGCAGCCGGTGTCGGCGAAGGTCTGCAGCGCCTGGGCATTCGCCAGGCGCTCGCGCTCGCGCGCAAGCTCGTCCAGCTCGCCAGGCACCAGCGCGGCGGCGTCGAGTTCCTCGCGCTCGAAGCGCAACAGGGATAGCTCGCGCTGGCGCTGCTGGCGCTCGGCCAGCAGGGCGGCGTGACGGCGGCGGCAGTCGCGCACCTTGTCGGCGAGGGCGGCGAACTCCTGCCGCAGCGGTTCCAGGTCGCCGAAGGCGTCGAGCAATTGCAGCTGGTAAGCGGGTTCGAGCAGCGACAGGTTCTCGCGCTGACCGTGGACATCGACCAGCACCGCGCCGAGTTGGCGCAACGTGCTCGCCGCAACGGGCTGATCGTTAACGTAAGCGGAACTGCGACCGCTGCGGTTGAGGCGGCGCGTCAGGATGACCTGGTCATCCTCGACCGGCCCGTTCAGGATGCGCTCGACCTCGCGGCGGATTTCCTTACGCGGCAGCTCGAAGCGACCCGTGATGCGCAGTTCCTCGGCACCGGCGCGCAGCATCTCACTGGAGCCACGTTCGCCCAGGAGGAGTCCCAGGGCGGTGAGCAGCAACGTCTTGCCGGCACCGGTCTCGCCGGTCCAGGCGCAGAAGCCCGGTTGCAGCTCGACGCGCACGTCCTCGATCAGGGCCAGGTTTTGCACGGAGAGTTCGCGCAGCATATCCCCATTATTGCGGAGAGGCACCCGGAAAAGAAGACAAGGAGGATCTGAACCACAGAGACACAGTCGAAGCGAGAATGAAGAACGGAGAACGGGGAACAGGGAACGGAGAATGAGAAAACAGACCGGCTTCCCCTCATTCTCCGTTCTCCGTTCCCCGTTCTCCGTTCTTCATTCTCGCTTCGACTGTGTCTCTGCGGTTCAAATTATGAAACCGTTTCCGCCCATCCTGTCTCTATTCTCCGCAAAGGCGCCCGAGAACGCCGTCCGGCCCATTGACAAGCGACTTTCGACCGTGTTACTTTGACGAAGTACGAGCGCAGACGTAAATCCTATCCTCGGCAGCGGGCTAGCTTTTCGCACCGCCCGTCTGTGCCGCGCCCGTCTCTGGAGAACAACCATCATGGCCGCTGAGCAGACCGGCATCAAGAGCGCCGAGAAAGAGAAGGAGAAGAAGGCCAAGCCCAAGGCGAAGGCCGAGGCCGAAAGCACCGAGGACAAGGTCACCACCAAGCCCGCGCCGAAGCCCCCCAAGGCACGCGCAAGCCTCCCTGGCGTCTGGGGTATCGACCTGGGCCAGTGCGCTTTGAAGGCCATTCGCGTCGAGGAGGTTGACGGCGAAATCACCGCCACCGCCTTCGACTACATCGAGCACCCCAAGATCCTCAGCCAGCCCGACGCCGACCCCGATCAGCTCACGCGCGAGGCACTCGATAAGTTCCTGTCGCGCAACAGCTTGAAGGGTGATACCATCGTCATCAGCGTCCCCGGCCAGAGCGGCCTGGCCCGCTTCGTCAAGCTGCCGCCGGTCGAGGAAAAGAAGATCAGCGACATCGTCCGCTTCGAGGCCAAGCAGCAGATTCCCTTTCCCCTCGACGAGGTGGTCTGGGACTACCAGAAACTCAGCGCCGGCGTGGTCACCGACGGTTTCGCCCTGGAAACCGAGATTGGCCTGTTCGCCATGAAGCGCGACATGGTCAATCGCTATCTGCAGCACTTCCAGGACGTCAACGTCGAGGTGCATATCGTGCAGATGGCCCCCCTGGCCCTGTGCAACTTCGTCACCCACGACCTGCTGTCCAAGGGTGGCGTCAAGAAGGAAGGCGAGGAAGAGGACGAGGTCGACGCCAGCAAAAAGCAGTGCATCGTCGCCCTCGACATCGGGGCCGACAACTCGAACCTGGTCATCACCGACGGCGCCAAGATCATCTGGCAGCGGCCCATCCCGATCGGCGGCAACCACTTTACGCGGGCGCTCACCAAGGATCTGAAACTCACCTTCGCCAAGGCGGAGCACCTCAAGCGGAACGCCGTCAAGTCGCCCGACCTCAAGAAGATCCTCGCGGCCCTGCGGCCGGTCCTCAACGACTTCGTCAGCGAGGTGCAGCGCTCGCTGGGCTACTTCACCAACACCCACCGCGACGCCAACGTCAAGTACATGATCGGCCTGGGCAACGCCTTCCGCCTGCCCGGCCTGCAGAAGTTCATCCAGGAAAAACTCCAGCTGGAAGTCCGGAAACTGACGAGCTTCAAGCGGTTGCAGGGCGAGAGCGTCACGACTGCGCCGCAGTTCACCGAAAATATTCTGTCGTTTGCGGTGGCACACGGCCTGGCCTTGCAGGGACTGAAACAAGCCCGGCTCCACACGAACCTGTTGCCGGCGGAGATTCGCGTCGAGCGCGTCATCCGCGCCAAGAAGCCGTGGGCGGCCGCCGCGGCGGCGATCCTGCTCGTCGGCCTGGGCGCGCTGGCCCTTGGCCGCTATCGCCAGCACGCCGCCTGGGCGAACCCGGCGATCGAGAAGGCGCTCAAGGAGGGCAAGGAAAACAAGGATCTTGGCCAGAGGTTCATCAGCGAGTTCGCCACGGAAGAAACCAAGGCCAAGGAAGCTCAGCAGGCGGTGCTGCGGATCGCCGCCGGCGTCCCGGAACGCTTCAACTGGAACCAGCTCTACCAGTACGTCAACGAGGCGCTGCCGCGGCCGGACGGCACGCACCTGCCCAAAATCAGGGGCAAGATCAGCGGTCTCGATCCCTACCAGTTCTACTTCAAGGAAGAAAAGGAGGGCGACAGCGGCGAGAAAGCCTGGGAGCGGTTCGGGAAGCGCCGCCAGGAAACCGCGCAGGGGGCCGTCGCGCCCACGCCGGAGAGCCTCAAACAGGAGGACGACATCAAGAAACGCCTCGTCCAACTCAACGTCGAAGGCATGGTCACGTTTTACACCGACGACCTGCCGGCGTTCTTCAAAACCCTCAAGGACGCCAAGAACCTGCCCGGTCTGAGCCCCGCCGACAAAGCCGAGATCGTCGCCGGGGACAAGCTCCCCAAGAACGGCTGGTTGGTCGAGGTCCGCGGCCATACCTCCCACGAAGAGGGTAGCAACTTTGTGATTAATACCCTCATCGAAAACCTGATGAACCCGGACGCGGCGGGCCTCCCGGATGAGGCGATGTACGCGCCGGGGCGCCCGACCGAGATCACTGTCGCCGCCAAGGATGCCAAACTCCAGACCTTGCCTGCCGACGAGTTCCGTTCGGACAAGCCGAATGTCTTTTCCGGCACCATTCGCGAGCGCCACGGCGAGGAGATCGTCGTCGAGGGCCGGCCCCGGGACGGCAAGCGCTCCCTCAAGCGGTTCGAGCGCAACGCCAAGGTGAAGGCCTCGGGGGCCGATGTCGACTCCCTCGTCACGATCACCTATGAGCCGGGTCAGAAGCGGATTCGCTACGCCTTCCTGTACAAGTTCAAGGAGGACAAGAACCCCCAGCCCGGCATCTTCACAGAGATCAACACCAGCCATCTGCGGACTGCGCTGGGAGGTGGTGCGCCCGCGGCGAGGTCCGGGGATGGGACGGTGCCGGCCAGGCCAATGCCGATGCCGACAGGGCCAGAAACCGGCAAGGGAGGCGGAACGGAGACGGCCGCCGCCCCGACCGGGCCGAACCGGGACGCCTGGCGTCCGATCGGCGAGATTGCCAAACAAAGTGATGTCGGTGGTTCCGAACGTGGACCTGGAACGGGATTGCCGCCCCGAATCGTGCAGCAGACGCCCATGCCGACAACGGACGTGGGCGGCAACGAGCCTCCCGCCCGGCTGCCGCGCTACGAGTTTGTGATCTTTTTTGTCTGGCTCGAACCGCTCCCCACCGAGGGCGGCCAGGAACCCTCGCCGCCCCGATAATAACCGCCCACGCCCGCCGGGATAAACCCGGCGGCTCGTCGTAGCAGCAACGAGCGGCGGGGTTCATCCCCGCCGTCCTGGCACTCATAACTCTGCAGAGGTCGTCTTCTCATGAAATTTGACAAGGACTTTGCCGTCAAACAGAAGTTCTGGCTGCTGCTGGCCGGCGCCGCGTTCTTCATGGTCGTCGGTATCTTCGTCTTGTTCTTCATTGCCCCACGGGCCACTGCAACGATCAAGGACAAGGTCAAAAAAGACTGGGACTCCTTCAAGAAGCCCGGGGATGTCAAGAACCCCCTGTTCGTTGAGGAGGCCAGGAAACGGGCCGATATCGAAGAGAAGAAAAAGACCGAGGTCTGGAAACTCGCCGCCAAGGATCAGGAGCGGCTCTTTACCTGGCCGGCGGAACTCGCCAAGTCCACCAACGGCCTCCGCGCGATCGAGGTCAACGTCGTGGGCAAGGATCCAGCCAAACTGAACGAGTTGAACGACGACACCAATCCGGACAAGGGGGTGCATACCTTCCACGGCATTCTCCAGAAGCAGACCAATCCGGAATGGATCGTCGTCTCCAAGACCACCAAGGAAGGCAAGCCGGTGAGCAGGACGTTCTACCGCACGCCCAAGGTGAAGGTGGTCGCCCCCGAAAAGGACAAGGAATTCAAGGATCTGAACGCCTTTGACGGCTCGGTTGTCTCGGTCGTCTACCAGCGCGGCGTGTACAGTTATGATGAGCTGACCGACAGCGAACAGGGCATCTTCGCCAACGACAAGAAGGGTTACCGGACACAACTGCTGGACGTCCTCAAGGAGGCTGGCCCGCTCAACGAACTGGACGAGCTTGTGGTGCAGTCCCGGATGGATCCCTCGGCGGTGACTCGGACTGGGCGTGAAGGTGCCGTGATGCCTCCTCCCATAGTGCCTGGCCCAAGAGGCACCACCGACCTGAAGTGGGCCTTCAAAAAGGATGGCAAGCTCCCGCCATCCAACAACCGCGTCTTCCACTGGGTGGAGAAATGGGAGCGCGGCGACAGGGGCCGCGATGACATCTCCGAGGAGGTCTGGCTCGCCCAGGAAGACCTGTGGATTTACCGCGAGTTGTTCCGCCTGGTGAAAAAAGCCAACGATTACGTGGCCAATTTCGAGCAAATTGAGGGCGGCAAGCCCGGGGATGCCAAGTTCGTTGGCGAGAACCCGTACCTGAAGATCGCCTTGAGCCTGGAAGGCGACGACAAGAAACAGGTGAAAATCCAGCTGACCAACAAGCTCAATAGCCTGCAGCCGCTTACCTCCCAGTTTGCGGTACAGCTCACCCCGGGGGGCGAGTACAAGGTGCTCAAGCCGCTGGACGCCCCGGCGCTCCTCCCCGCTGGTCCGGACGCCAAGGGGAAGGACAGTTCCGAGGAGAAGACCCTGGATCTGCGGGTCGCCTACCCGGTCAAGGGGATTTATGGCGTGCGGCAGGTGCTGACGTGGGAAACAGCCGCCGTCAAGCGCATCGACCAGATCTGCATCGGCACGGTCGGCGGCGAGGAGTGGTCGCTTCCCCACCGTTTGGCTCACAAACTACCGCTGCTCGCCTTC
>DASPXY010001405.1:0-7281 GCA_035637055.1 Gemmataceae bacterium
TCGGAACACCCCAGAGGGAGTTTCGGATTCGGTCATGGAAGCAGCTTCTGGACTGCACAACCTCCGAGTTCAAAGCCGTCAGCTGGGCCGGAGAAAGTAACGAAAACCTTATTCCCGATGAAGTCTCCTGCACCCGGATCATGGCTCGGACGCAGGCGCCGCGCCGCCGTCGGTCGGCAGATACACGTCGAAGCGTGTGCCCTTGCCGACGGTGCTGTCGCACTCGATCCAGCCCTTGTGCTGCTCGACGATGCCGAAGACCATCGCCAGGCCCAGGCCCGTTCCCTTATCGCGGTCCTTGGTCGTGAAGAACGGCTCGAAGATGCGCGGCAGGATCTCCGGCGGAATCCCGTGCCCGGTGTCGCTGACGCTCAGGCGCACGAATTGCCCAGCCCGTGCCCTGGTGTGGAGCCGCACGCGCTCCTCACCCACCTGCACGTTGTCGGCCTCCAACAACAGGTGGCCACCCTCGGGCATGGCATCCCGGGCGTTCAGACACAGGTTCATCAGCACCTGGCTCACCTGGGCGGGGTCCGCCTGCACGGCGGGCAAGTTCGCCGCAATACGGACCGCGACCCGGATGCGCGCGCCCAGGGTCTGCCCGATCAGGCTAACCACCTCCGCGATGGCGTCGCGCAGGTTGACGGGCCGGAGTTGCAGGGGCGTGCGGCGCGCGAAGCCGAGCAACTGCCGTACCAGTTCTGCGGCCCGCCAACCTGCCTGCTCCACACCGTTTAGAATGACGTATTTGGGATCCGTTTTAGGGATATCCGCCAGCAGAAGCGAGATGTTGCCGAGAATGCCGGTGAGCAGGTTGTTGAAATCGTGAGCCACTCCCCCTGCCAATCGACCCACCGCCTCCATCTTCTGCGCGTGCCGCAGCTGCTCCTCCAGATGTCTCCGCTCCGTGATATCCGACAGGATGTAGACGGCGCCGATCACGTCGCCATCTGCTGCCAACAAGGGATCCGCGACCACGTGCAACCAGCGCTCTCCGAGCGCCAGCTCGGCGACTTCGCGGCGGCGCGTCGTCAGCATGCGCTGGAACGGATGCAGGAGGAAGGAGGAAGGAGGAAGGAGAAAACGCTCTGCCTCCTTGATGCTGTCTCCACCCTCCGCTTCCAGGCCCAGCACGCGGCCCAGCGCCTGGTTGCAGCGCAGCACACGGCCCTGCCGGTCAAGAAGACATAAGCCATCGCTAATAGCGTCGAAGGTCGCCTGCCACTGCCGGGCCACGTTGCGCGCTTGCTCCTCGGCCTGATGGATGCGCACCAGGGCACGGACGTGTGCGATCAACTCTTTCGGTTCGACCGGCTTGGTCAGGTAGCCGTCGGCCCCTTCGTCCAGCCCGTGCGAGCGGTCGTTGCTGGTCACGTAGGCGCCGGACAGGTGCAGGACGGGAATGCCGCTGGTGCCGGGGTGCGCCTTGATCCGCCGGCACACCTCGAAGCCGTTCATGTCGGGCAGGTTCACGTCGAGGACAACCACATCGGGGCGTTCGGACGCCAACCGCAACGCCTCACTGCCGCTGGCCGCTTCCTTCACCTCGAAGCCGGCGCGCTGCAAAATCCAACGAAAAGTCAGGCGACTATCTGCGTCGTCATCGACAAACAGGATCGTCGCAGGGTGTTCCGCTGTCATCGTCCGTTGCTCCCCTTTGAGGGTCCGATGTGCTGCGCCGGAGTGCGTCTCCCGAAGGAGAGCGTGCGCGCAGTTCGTCATCCCGACGAGATGAAGGCGAGTATCCATGAGATGACTATGCCTCTCCGAAAAGGCGACGGGACCGTCCGGCATCCGGCAGGTCGAGGACAGGGAATCGGACAGCCTTGCCGAATCCACGCAAGATGGGTAGCGACCGGATGCGAGGGACGGGCATGCAAGGATAGGTTACAGTCATGGCCGAGGCAAGTCGACCGGGACTTTTTCCTCCCTGGGACGGCGCGAGGGACGCTTTCCCCAGGAGGAGAAATGGCAAGTGGGGGAGGGCAACCGCCAAGAAAAAGTGACACGGTGACTAAAGCGCAACACGCAACAGGGAAAGCGAACGAGCGGCGGGGTTTATCCCCCCTAGGGACCAACTTACGCCGCAAGCTCCGGGTCTTCCAGGAGTTGGCGCGTGCTGGGTCGGGTGTACCGTTTCGGCTGGCGGCGCACCCGACCCATTTCCTCCACCAACTCCGCCAGCACCGCCCGCAACTGCCGCCCACGCCGCAGGGCGCCGGCCAGGCGCAGCGCGTAGCGCCGCACGACCGCGAACAGCTTCACCGGGCTGACGCCGCCCAGCGGCCCACAGCGCCGCAGCGCCGCCCAATGCACCACGCCCCAGGCCAGCACCTCCACCAGCACGCCCTTGCGGCCGTGGCTGAACGTCCAGCGCAACTGCTGCTTGCCACGCTTGAACAGTAACTCCACCTGCCACCGGCAGCGGTACACCACCCCCAACTCGGCCGCCGTCAGCCGCGCCGCCGGCACGTTCGTCGCCAGTACCAGCCAGTCCCACAACGCCAACTGCCGCGCGCTGGGGTCGCGTCCCTTCTGGCTCCGTGTGTCCGCGCGCAACTTCTGCCGCCGCGCCGCCACTTCCGGCGGGCAGCGCCGCGCCGTCAGCCGGCACGGCAAGGCGTGGCTGGTCGATCCAGCCGAAGACGAGGGTCTGGGCGAAGTCGGCGGCGGTCAGGTCGCGCTGGCGCCGGCTGAACCCGGACAGCCGGCCGACGGCTTGGGCGGGGGCGGTGAACAGGGTCTGTAAGGCGGCGGCCAAAGTTGCTACAGTGGTCACGGAGGGCTCCTTTGCTGAAGAAGTCGTTGGCTAACTTCTTTGTAGCAGAGCAGTTCCTCCTTACCTTGGTCCCTAGGGGGGCTAAACCCCGCCGCTCGTTCTGCACTTTCCCTCTTATGGACTTCGTTAGACCTTCATCCGCTGCCACGCGCCGCTGCGGAAGCGCCACAGGAAAAAGCAGCCGCGCACCAGCAAATCGGCGAACATCGCCAGCCACGCCCCAAACAATCCCAGGCCAGCGCCTTGCCAGATGCCCAGCGGCCCGAGGTCCACCTGCCGCAGCGCCAGGAAATACGCCAGCGGGATACGCACCCCCAGGAAGCCGATCCAGGTGAACAGCACCGGCACGCGCGTGTCGCCGGCGCCGCGCAGCGCCCACGTAAAGATGATCGCACTCGCCATCGGCGGCGTTGCGAACGCCACCAGGCGCAGCACCGGCACGCCCTCCTCGACAATCGGCTGCTGCGACGGATGGGGACAAAACAGAGCGAACATGGGGTTTGCGAGCACGAAGAACACCAACCCCATGAAGCACATGACGCCGCAGCCCATGCCGAACGCCGTCCAACCGCTGCGCGCCGCCTGAGCCGGCCGTCCTGCTCCGAGGTTCTGGCCGACCAGGGTCATCGCCGCCGTGCCGAACGCCGCCCCCGACAGAAACGCGAGCGCCTCCCACCCCAGGGCGATCCCGTGGGCGCCGCTGGCCACATCGCCCAGGCGATTGACGATGCTCAGAAACCAGAACTGCCCCACCACGATCGACAGGCTGTCGATCGCCGCCGGCACACTGATGCGCAGCAGTCGCCGCAACAGGTCCACGTTCGGCCACAACAGCGGCAGGTGCAACGTCAGCCCGAATCGGCCGCGCGCGAGGACCGTCAACACCACCACTCCCCCCAGCGTGTGGCTGAGTGCCGTGCCCAGGGCGATGCCGCTGAAGCCCAGCGCCGGCAACGGGCCCCACCCCAGGCACAGGCCCCACGCCAGCGGCAGATTGACCACGGCCACGCCCATCATCACGAACAGTCCCGTCCGCGTGTCGCCGGCGCCGACCAGGCAGGCAATGCCCGCCGACTCGACGACCTGGAATGTGAGGAGCAGCAGGAGCGGTCGCAGGTACTCCGTGGCATAGGCGTGGGCGTCGCCGTGCAGTTGCAGCAGCGAAATCAGCCCTTCGAGGGACACCAGCCCGCCGGCGCTGCCCGCCAAACCGAGCACGACCGCGAGCAAGATCGACTGGTTGGTGGCGTGGACGCGCGCGGCCTGATCGCCGGCGCCGGTGAAGCGGGCGACCAGCGCGGTACTGCCGACGCTCACCAGGACAATGTAACTGCTGAGGAACCAGGCGAGATAGTTGGCGGTCGTCTGGGCGGCCTGATAGGACACCTGCCGGGCCAGCGTATGCCGCGCCAGTTCCCACGGGGCGACCGCCGCAAGGACGTTGACGGGCATTCCCCCACCCGGAGGGCAGTTCGCCAGCTGGCCGAGCGCGATCACCCCGTGACCTGCTGCCTCCGCCTGTTCGCCCGGCGAGAGAGCCTGGAACCGACCCGCGAGGAGGCGATCGGAGAGACTCACCGTCAGCACCAGGAATTGCTGGGCGAGGACCGGCAGCGCCAGCGCCAGGACGATGCGCCAGGTCGCCCGTGAGGGAGCGGCAGCCTTCTCCTGCGGCGGCGCCTCGGTCTGCTCGACGGGGTTCATGAGCCGATTACCCACTCCTCGCCGTCGCCGAGTTGGAAGCGGTCGCCGGCGCGGAGTTTTCGGCCCGGCTGGCTCTCGACGGTGCCATTGACCCGCGCAGAGCCGCTGCGGACCAGGAACTTCGCCTGGCCGCCGGTGTCCGTCAGGCCCGCGGCCTTGAGCGCCTGGGCCAGGGTGATGTACTCGCCGCGCAGCGGAAAGGTCGGCATGGGGGCTTCCTCTTGTCCCTTCCACACTACCGCGACGGCGGCGAGGAACAAGAGGAAGTTGCCGCCGGCGTGGTGCGGTTCTCGCTGTTGGCGGCGGGAAGGAACCGGCAGAGCGGCCAAGAACTCGCGGACAAAACCCCTCCCCCCAACCCCCTCCCTTGCAGGGGCAGGTCTTCAGTAAACTGTCCCCATCATCGCCGAACAGGATAGCAGCGAACGCAGAGCGTGGTACAATAATCCTGGTCAGGTTCGGGAGTTGCCTGCTTGCCCTTGTCAGGAGAAAGCCTCATGCCATCCGTCCTTACGAGCCCCATCCGGGGAGAAGTGTGGCTCAAGAAAGCCGGCACGCGAAACGGCGCTGCGGCGACTCCCGCCCCACGAAACGATGTCAAGAATGGCGCAGCGGAGAGCCAGGACGCCGGCCCCTGGGAACCAACCGTCGCGAAGCTGGTCGCATTCCAACAGTTGGGCGACGACTGGGACGGCCAGGGTGCGGTGGCGCCTTCGTACGAGCAACTCACGTCCGCCGTCGGCCTGGCGTACACGCTTTACCAGCAAGGAGTGGGCCCGCCAAGTCGTGTGGTCCCCGGGCCAGAGGGCTCGGTGATTTTTGAATGGCAAGACCCGGACGGGACGTACACCGAGGTCGAGCAGGTCCGCCCGTTCTACGCCGAGGTCATGGTGATCGAGCCAGGACAACCTCCCCGGCACTGGACGCTCCCCACGGAGTGAACGATCTCCCAGGCCGCAGGCGAGCCGGCACATGGACGAACAACAGCCCGTCGCGGAAGGCGAATTTGTTTATCGGCGGATTCATCGCAACTACTATCAGGCGGGCTTGCCCATGCCGGTCGCAGTCGCGGCCTTTCGGCCCACTGATCTCGACACCACTGGCCTGTCCGTCTTTCGCGAACCCTTCGTCAAGGCGGTAGACGTTCTGGCCGGCATTGCGGACGACAAGAAGAACAACTACTATGTCGCCCGCTTGGCCGTGAGCGACCTGCGCAAGTTGGGCCTGTCCGTGCTGCCCCGACCCGACCCGGACGGGCCGCCGGGGCACGCGGAGATCCCCGAGTTGAGTTCCGCGGCTTATCAGGCCGACAAGCAGCGGCTCAAGCAGATTCAGGTCGAACTGGCGAAGTTGGCCAGTCAAGGGATCGTCCATCAGCCGAGTTAGGCGTCGATCAGCGGCACGGCCGGGAGCCGCCCGGTCATCAGTTCTTCGAGGAGGGCGTGGAAGAGTTCGTCAACGCGAAAAGGGGATGTGGGCACGGAGGACATCTCGGAATTGGGAGTGGGGAGGAGTGGAGACAGTTTACGCAAGCATTGCGGTACCCTACTCCTGCGGCGAAATTCGGGGCGGCCTTGGAGTTATTAAAGGGGGTTAGATACCTCTATTGGCCCCAATCTCGCGCCCATTTTCGACAGAAGCGCTTGCAGGGGCAGGTCTTCAGTAAACTGTCCCCGTCACCCCCTTGAAGATTGTCACCTCCATTCAAGAGGTAACAGAGTCGTCGACAGTTTACGCGTCACACCAGCGGCTTGTTCGGCGCGGCCAGATACCAGTCACGCGTATCCCGACTACAACGCATCCCACATTTCATCAGGGGATAGCCTGAAGGCTGCCAAAGCAGCCTCATGTGCGTCATCCTGGTATGGCGGGAGCACAGCCAGCATGCGATCAATCTGAGCCCAGAACTGCGGGCTAACGCTCGGGAATGGGAGCTCGCCAACCGGCTTGTCTCCATCCTCGAACAACACAAGACGTAGCTCCGCACCTTTTGCTAGCTGAAGTACAGGGCTATCCGGCTGGTGAGCAAACTGATTCAGGAATGTCGTGAACGTGAGGGAGCTGTTCGGTAAACGGACCAGACAGGGAATCAGCAGGTATTCTCCTGCACCGAACGCCCCGTACCGAATGTCCACGGTGCAGGGCGCTTTGAGCAACGGCTCGGCTGCGCCGGTCGGAAGTCGCAGCATTAAGCAGGGGTAGGCTGCCCCCTGCCGGTTGACCCCAACCATCCAGACGCACGCTCCAGGCGGCATCTGGGAGAACGAAATCTCCCCCCTACCTGCGCCGCGAATCGTGGCATGTCGAGCTTCCAAGATCGAGTCCGGAACCTCGTTTCTCATGCGCTTTTCAGGGTCATACGTCATAACACTGAGAAGAGGGCGGCAGATTCGATACATCGTTTCGTAGTGATCCTTCCCCCTGCAAGGATCAGGCGAGAGAGCCCGGCCTGCGACGTAGGCGAAAAGGTCGGCCACCTCTAGCAGTTCCGGCGGCGCGCCCGTGACTTCTTGGGGAACGATCTCGACCTCTCCCACATCACCTCCACCGGCGATTTTGTAGTTACTGTCGGCTTTGACCTTCCTTCCGAACCAACGGATCTTTCCTGGATCGGGATCGATGTGAAGGCGAACAGTTTTCCGGTCAAGTTTAAGTGTGTCGATGAGCGGATAAGTGGCGGCCTGGAAGGCCAAGGCCGTGAGTTGCTTTGTTTCAAACTGCCCCGCTGGAAATCCCGCGCCGGCGGGCAATTCTTGCGGGTATTCGCTCCGGTGAATAGCTCCGACTGAGAAGATGCA
>DASPXY010001406.1:0-3603 GCA_035637055.1 Gemmataceae bacterium
CGGTCGCCGGGCCTGTCCCGTTTTTCCTTCAGTCCATGCTCAGAAAAAGGAGTGCAGTCCATGACAACCCTGACGCGGCCGGTCAACGGCATCCTGGCCGTCGCCCCTGGCACGACTCTGCTCGGGGAAATCATCACCTGGAGCTGCTCGGGGGTGGCCATTCAGCACCTCAACCTCGTCACCGCCCTCCGTGACAGTGGCCTCGACGAGTCGGTCGCTCGGGAGCTGGCTCCCCGCCACGCCTTCAGCCGGGCCTGCAAGAAGCTGTCCGAGCAACGCATCATCCGTCAAGTCGCTGAGGACGACAAGACCATCCAGTTCCAGTTCACCGCCGAGCACAAGGAAGGCGATCACTTCATCTACGACCTGGAGACGATGCTCTCCCTCCACAAGGAATCGGGCAAGGTGAGTTGCGGCCTGCCCGGCCTGGCGACCTTGGCCCAGGAGGAACTGGACCGCTGCATCCAGGCCCGCACCGGCTCGGACGTTACCAAGGTCGTCCAGCGACTGTTCGAGCGCACGGCCGACCTATTCCCCATCCGCGACCAGGGCGGTGCCTATTTTGTGCCGCGTGAGCACATTACTTTCGTCGATAAGGTGCAAGTCTGCCTGGGCAAGCTCAACGGCAAGATGAACCGCTTCCCCGTCCCCGCGGGCACGCCGCACGGTGACCGTTCCGTCAAGGAGTCTGTGGCAGCGGGGCTCGCTGCGCTGATCCAGGAGCACCAGGAGGCCATCGCCGGCTTCGGGGCGGACACGCGCGAGAAGACGCTGGAGCGGGCCGCCGAACGCATCCGCCTGACCAAGCACAAGATCGAAGCCTATGCCGTCTACCTCGCCGAGGAGCGGTCACGCCTGGAAGCCAGCCTGGCCGTTGCCCAACAGCAGTTGCGTGCCAAGGTCGAGGAGCTGGCGGCAGTTCGGTAAGTTCCCTTCTCAACTCCCGTTCCCCGAGGCAACTCGATGAGTGCTCACACCGACGCCCCACGCCCCGTTCGGCCACACGACCTGATCGTCATGCAGAACCCGCAACTCTGGAGCAAGTGGCCATTCCTGCCCCTGATTCGTCCGTCGCCGACTGGTGAGGAGCCCCAACTCGGCGTGCTATACGAGGCCCGCGAAGTCTCGGGAACGTATGGCTTCTCCGCGACCGTCTTCTTGGTGAATCTGTTCATGCTGCCGCCCACCGAGGCTCAGTTGTTCGGCTCGCCGAAGTGCGTGTACGACACGTTGGACGAACTGTTGACGGCGGGGTGGACGGTCGACTGACCGCAGCGAGGTGAGAAGGCAGCGGAGGCACCTGGACGAACCCGAGCAGAGGCAACCGACAGAAAGGAGAACCATGTGATCGAGATGAGCCGCCGGCTGGCCTGGCAATTCCGAGCGGTGCTGCGTAAGGCTGTGCCGCTGGGGGCCGGGCGGGTCCCGCGACCACCACTGGTGCTGCACGCGAGCGAGGAGGGGCTCCGCATTCGTGCCCAGCAGCCGGACGTTGCGGTTGAGTATCAACATTCTGCTCGACTCCCTGACGAGACCCTCGCCTTGCCCGGCGAAGCCCTCGACGACTTCGCGGGTGCGCGAGACACCGTCGTGACGTTGGTGAAGGTCGGCGAAGACAACGTGCAGGCCCGCTGGGAGGATCGAGGCGAACCCCAGGTTCGCGACTACACCGCCATCGACCTGACGAAGTTGCCACCGTTCCCGGAACTGCCCGAGAAGTTGGTGACGCTGGAGCCAGACTTTCTCCAGGCCCTGCACGAGGCGAGCCGGACGGCTGCCCGGGAAGGCGTCCGCTTGGCCTTGCAGAAGGTGCAACTGCGAGGGGGACGTGGCGACGTGATCGGCACGGATGGACGCCAGTTGTTGATCCAGGGCGGCTTTGCTCTGCCCTGGCAGGAAGATCTGCTCGTCCCCGCCGTCACCGTCTTCGGTTGCCCGGAGTTGCCGCGGGACGCTCCGGTTGCGGTCGGTCGTACGGCGTCGCACCTCTGCGTACGGGTCCGGTCCGTGGACCATCCACCTTACCATCGACAAGGAAGGCCAGTTCCCGCAAGTTGACCGTGTCGTCCCTCCCGAGGCCGGCGTCACGACTACTTGCCGGTTCGCTGCCGACGACGTGGCCATGCTCCTGAAGGAGTTGCCGCGTTTACCGGACCAGAAGGATGACCACGGGCCGGTCACCGTGGATCTCAACAGCCGGATCGCCCTGCGGGCACAGGCCGAAGGACAGGAGCAGCTCACAGAACTGGCCTTGAGCCGCTCGGCAGTCGTTGGCCCGCCCCTGCGTTTCGTCAGCAGTCGTTGCTATCTCGTTCGCGCATTGCAACTCGGCTTCACCACGTTGCAACTTACCAAGCCGACCGTCCCGGTGGTGTGCCGGGACGAGCGGCGAACGTACGTCTGGGTGCCGCTGAGCCCCGACGACGCTCTCCCGCCCGAACCGGACGTCCGGCCCGTTGCCTCGAATGGGGGAGAGTTGTCTGCTTTGGCATCCCAACCCGAAAGGAGGAAAGCCCTGATGAAAGCCCAGCACCACGACAACGGCGAGGGGCCGCCGACACCGCCGCCCCCTGGCCGAGCGAACGAGGTGGTTCGCGGGGACAGCGGCTCCAATGGTATCAGTATCGGTGCCCTGATCGCCGAAGCCCAGTCCCTGAAAGAAGTGTTGCGCGACGGCTACGAGCGTGCCAGTCGGCTGCTGGTCGCGTTGAAACGTCATGGCAAGCAGTCAGAGCTGTTGCGCAGCACGCTCGCGTCCCTGCGGCAGTTGCAGGGGCTGGGCGGCTGACTTGTACCGTTGCATGTCCCCTGACGTATCTCGCCAGGGGACCTACTTTCACCCACTTCCCGAACGGAGGAGTAGTTCCATGAGTCCCATGACTTCGTGGTCGTCGGCCGGTGCTGCCGGCCGAGGCGGCCACCTCGACCGTCTGCACGGCAACTTGCTCGACCTCGATGAGCGGTTGCGTGATGCTGTTGCTCAGGCCATTGGCCAGGCGGCAGCAGGGGTTGTTCGTCAGGTCGTGCTGTCCTTGCTCGGGCAAGCCGACGATGCCCCGATGCTGCTCCGGGCTTCGCCTCGCCCTGGCAGTCCCAGCAGACCCTTGTGGGAGACGCTGGACGAACCGAGGAGCGTGACCGCCCGCCCTGGTCTCGCGAACACGACGAGGACAACTTCCTCTCGGACGACGAGCCCGTGATCGACCACCACCGGGGTGCCCATGTCCCCTGGCTGTCCCTGTGGCAGCAGGGCCTGGCAGTGGCCTTGCCCGCTGTGGGTTGGTGGCTGCACCGGCGGGCAGGCGGGCGGGCGGTGGGGGCTGCCCTTGGCTGCGGTCTGGTGTGCGGCCTGGCCCTGTATCGCGGCGGTCGCAAGGCTGCCGGCACCGGCCTCGCCTTGACCTTGCTCACCGAATCGGTGCGGGCGGTTGCCGCCCTCGGTGTCCGCGGCGAATCCTGAGCCACGCCTGGCCCGTGAATTCGTACCGACAATGCTGTAGCTGCCCCGGCATCTCGCCCACAGGGGCAGCCTTCACCTCACCTTCTTTCGAGGACAACATCCCATGGCAACGACGAACAATGGCCAGGTGCGCAAGACCCTGG